>JBIKNV010000012.1:0-17123 GCA_044358475.1 Pirellulales bacterium
GCGGAGCACTATCGCGGGCAGTTCGGCCCCGCGCGGGACGCCTACACCCGCGCGCTCGCCGCCGCACCGTATCTGGAGGAGGCGGCCCACGGGCTGGCGGAATGCCGGCTGCGACGCGGGGAGATGGGCAGTGCCGCCGCGCTCCTGGCGACATGGATGCCACGGGAGAGGACCCTCGACTGGGAACCGCGAAGCGATCTCTTCGCTGAGCTCACCGACCCGCGGCTCGGGGCGCGGTTCGCGACCTACTCCAATTCGCTCGACTACCTCGAATACAACTTCGGCGTCGACATGCGGTTTCATCCCTCCCCCGAGACGGAGATCCGACCCGCACTCGTCAACTCGCTCGCGACGCAGACCGGATTCTCGAGCATCGATCGCCAGGGTGGGTTCGTCGACGTCGTCTCCCGACCGGACGACCGGCTCGCGATGGCCGCCCGCCTTGGCGGGAACGGCTACACGAACGGCTGGGCGACGCCGATCGGTGGGCTCTCGGCAGAGATGTTTCCGGTCCACTGGCTCGACATCGGCGGCAGCGCCGACTATTTCAATCTCATCGATTTCCAGCCACCGTTCGGCATCGGCATCTACGACATCGTCACCACGATCGGCGCCGTGGGAGAACGGATCTCGAGCACGCAGGGCACTCTCTTCGTGCGGCTGCGGCCGCTGACGGGCTGGATGCTCTACGCCCGGGCTCGCGTGGCCTCTTTTTCCGACGGCAACTTCTTTCAAGATGATTTCGCGGAGGTGGCGTACGAGTTCCGGCCCGGCCCGGTCCGCACCCGCATGGGCTGGTCCTACTATTTTCTCACGCTCCGCGACGACGCCCCGCTCTTCCAACAGACCCCGGGCGGACCGACCACGCCCGGGTACTACTCCCCCGCGGCCCTCAACGTCAGCGTGTGGAACCTCGAGATGTCCGGGCGACCACGAGACCGCCTCGAGGTCGGCGGCGAAGGGCATCTGTTTCACGTTCTGGAAAACAACGGGCTCGGTGTCGGCATCTTCCTGTACTCCAAGATCGAGCTGGAAAGCCCCTGGAGTTCCTTGCGGCTCGACGCCCGCTACTTCACCCAAAATCGAGGCCTCACCCGGCAGAACATCGACTCCGGCTCGTTCGACGCCCTCAATTTCGTAGTCAGCTACGACCGCCGTTACTAGCGGTCCGTGAAACATCGGCATGACTCTTTTTCGCGCCACCACGGAGTCAGCACGCCAGACGACAGAACAGCAGTCGACAGCGCAGCAGTCGGCCACTGGACGGACACGACGGTACAAGGACGCGGAGCTCCGCCGCGCCGGTCGCCGCAATTTCGTGCTGTTCGTGCTCGCACAGACGACGGGGCTCGTCTATCTCGGCTGGCTCGTCATGGCGATCGACTGGTCGCACCCCTGGCTCGGTGGATCGTTTCTCTGCGCCGAGATCATCTGTGCGGTGAGCGTGTTTCTGTGGGGCGAAATGCTCACGAGGAAGCGGCTGCATCTGGCGGAGGGGCTGCCATGGCGGGGAGATCCGCCGCCGGTGGACGTCCTCATCGCCGTATGCCACGAGCCGATCGAGGTCGTGCAGCCCACGTTCGCCGCCGTGGCAAAGATCGACTACCCCCACTTCCAGGTCATCGTGCTCGACGATGGGCGGGCGGCTGAGGTCCGCGAACTGGCAGCGGCGCATGGGTTTGCCTACACCACCCGCGAGCGACGCCACTTCGCCAAGAGCGGCAATCTCAACCATGGGCTTTCCCTGACCACGGCACCCTTCGTCATGACGCTCGACGCCGACCAGGTGCCGCAGCCCGAGATCATCGCGCGGCTGATCGGCTTCTTCCAGGTGCCGCGGATCGGTTTCGTGGCCAGCCGGCAGGCATTCGCTGTTCCCACCGGCGACCCATGGGGCAACCGCGACACGGTCTTCTATGAAGCGATGCAGATGGGCAAGAACGATGCCAACGCTACCATCTCCTGCGGGAGCGGCGTGATCTACCGCCGTGAGGCTCTCCTGGAGATCGGCGGCTTTCCCACGTGGAGCCTGGTGGAGGATCTCTACGCGTCGCTGCTGCTGGAGCAACGGGGCTGGCGCGGTGTCTATTACGCCTTCGCACTGTCAGAGGGCACCGCGCCCACCGACATCTTCGCCCAGCAGCAGCAGCGTTGGCAGTGGGCGGTGGACGGTCTGCGGATCCTCTTCTGGCGCAACCCGCTGTTCGCCCGGGGGCTCGACTGGCGGCAGCGGTTCAACTACTTCCACTTCGGCTGGCACTATGTGATGTACGGGATCGCCTACCCGATTTTCTTCTGCGTGCCCGCCTGGTGCCTGTTCCGGGGAGAGTTTGTGGTTGCGGCACCGCTCTGGCTCTTCCTCTGCTACCGGCTCCCGTACCTGGGCTTCATGCGGCTGATGACACGCTTCATGACCGACCAGGCGCATGACTTCAAGGCGTTCCAGATGCAGGTCGGGCTCTGGCCCGTGTACGTGTCAGCGATCATGACCGCGCTGACTCACCCGTTCACACGGCCGGGGTACCGGGTCACTCCGAAGGTTATGCGGCGCACGTCATTCGTCCGCCGTGCCGCGGCGCTCTGGCCGAACCTGGCCGTGATGGCGGGCTCCGCGGCGGCGATCATGTACGGCTTCCGGCTCCATGCCGACGAGCCGACCTTCCTCGCCGTGCTGACATTTTGGTGCCTGTGGTCGATCGTGGCGCTGTCACGGTTCACGCTGACCGGCTTGTTCTCGGAGCCCAGGTCCGTCGGCATGATTGGTCTTCCCGGTGAAAAGACGAAACCCTGGACCACATCCTCGACTCACGACTCACGACCGCGCCGTCCAGGCGAAGAGCCGTAGCCGGTTACCATCCGGGTCGGTCACGGCGAGTTCCCGAAATCCTTCGGGGTTGACCTGTGGTGATGTGACGTCGGCTCCCGCCCCGACCAGTCGAGCGTGCACCGTCCCGAGATCGGCCACCTCGAACCCTAGGCTCCACCGCCGGCTCGCCTCTCCCGGCTCGGGCCGGGCGATAATCGCCAATCGCGTGTCGCCGGCCGCCAGCAGTGCATAGCCATCGTCGACGACTCGCACCAGCACCGTGAGGCCGAGCACGCTGCGATACCACTCGACCAACTCCCCCCACCGCGAGGTGCGGAGTTCGACGCTGAAAAGCTGCGGTGCGGAGTGGGCTGTCTTCATTCGCGGGGTTGTATCCGAAGGGCGAACTTCCCGAAAACAGCCGCACAGCAGAGAATGTCGGTTTCGCGTGCGTCGCCCTTCCTCCAGAGTCGTTTCCCGCCGATATGTCCAAGCCCCCTGAATCTCCCGCGCCCACCCCCGACGCCCAGGCGACCCTCAAGGGTTCCGGGGCCGCTCTCGAACAGGCCCGCCGCGACAAGCTCGAACGGCTCAAGGCGCTGGGCGTCGATCCGTGGGGCCACCGCTACGACGACACGACGCCCATCGTCGACGTGCGGGCCACGGGCGAATCGCTCGACCGCTCGCCGGACGACACCAGCGGCCCGGCCGTCCGTGTGGCCGGCCGGATCATGCTGCTCCGCAGCGCCGGCAGCCTCGTGTTCATCGATCTGGCCGACCGTACCGGCCGCATCCAGATCATGATCGGCAAGAAACAGGTCGGGGAAGAGGTGTGGCAGATCATCAAGTGCCTTGACCTCGGCGACATCATCGGCACCGAGGGGCGGCTGGGCTACTCGAAGACCGGTGAGTTGACCGTGTTCGCCGCAGGCCTCGAGTTTCTCACCAAGTCGCTGGAGACACCCCCCGACAAGTTCCACGGCCTCGTCGATCCCGAGCTCAAGCAGCGGATGCGGTATCTCGACCTCATCCATGGCGAAGGGGTTCGGGAGCGGTTCGTGGCCCGCAGCCGGATCATCGCGGCGATTCGCAGCGTGCTCACGTCGCGGGGGTATCTGGAGGTGGAGGGGCCCACGCTCCAGGAGAGCGCAGGCGGAGCCGCGGCGCGGCCGTTCCTCACCCACCACAACGCCCTCGACATGCCGCTGGTGCTCCGCATCGCCTTGGAGCTGCATTTGAAGCGGCTGCTCGTCGGCGGCCTGGAGCGGGTCTTCGAGCTGGGCCGCGTCTATCGCAACGAGGGCGTGAGCCCGCGGCACAATCCCGAGTTCACCATGCTCGAGGCCTACGAGGCCTACGGCGATTATCGGAGCATGATGGACCTCACCGAGGCGATCCTCGTCGAGACGGCCCGGGCCGCGGGCACACCCGCGCGGTTTGAATGGATGGGCCACACCGTCGACCTCACGCCCCCGTTTCGCCGCGCGACCTACGACGACCTGCTCCGCGAGGTCACCGGCTGCGATCCGGCTGATCCTGCGAGCGTCGCCGCCGCCGCATCGGCCCGGGGCATCGAGACGGCCGGTCGCCATCCCGACGTCGTCAAGAGTGAGCTCTTCGAGGCCACGGTGGAAGACACGCTTTCCGGACCGGTATTCGTCACCGACTATCCGGCGGCAGTCTGCCCGCTCACCAAGCGGAAGGCTGACAATCCGGCGATCGCCGAACGGTTCGAGCTCTACGTGGCCGGCATCGAACTTGCCAATGCCTATACCGAACTCAACGATCCTGATCTCCAGGAGGAACTCTTCCGCACCCAGCTGGCCGGCCTGGCAGCCGATGAGTCGATGGCCCGCATGGACACCGACTTCATCCGTGCCCTCCGGCACGGCATGCCTCCCGCCGGTGGCCTCGGCATCGGCATCGACCGGCTCGTGATGTTCCTGACGGCCGCCCCGAGCATCCGTGACGTGATCCTGTTTCCCATCCACCGTCCGCACGCCTGAACGACAGGTCGGAGACCTGTCTTACGATGTACAAGCTCCTCCTCTGCTGGCGCTACCTCCGCACCCGCTGGATCGCTCTGGCCAGCGTGATCAGCGTGACACTCGGCGTGGCGACGATGATCGTCGTCAACGCCGTGATGGCGGGCTTCTCCCACGAGATGCAGACGCGGATCCACGGCATCTTGTCCGACATCGTCTTCGAGAGCCATTCGCTCTCCGGCTTCCAAGATCCGCAGTGGCACATGGAGGAGATCCGCCGCGCGGCGGGTGACTCGATCGCCGGCATGACGCCGACCGTCTCGGTGCCCGCCATGCTTTCCTTCCAGGTGCGCGGCCAGTGGGTGACCCGGCAGGTGATGTTCATCGGCATCGATGAGGCGACCCACGCGGCAGTGAGCGACTTTGGTCGCTACCTCCAGCATCCCGAGAACCGCCGGCAGCTCTCGTTCAGCCTTCGTGACGGAGGCTACGACACGACCGACAGCCAGGCGGAGGGGCCGGGGCCGTCGCGGCCGGCTCTCGGTGGCGCCGGCTGGCAACACCGACGGATGCGGGTCGAACGGGAGCGAATCTGGCAGAAGAGACTCGAGGAGCAGGAGGGAACGGCCGCCGGGGTGAATCGTGCCGGGCCGACGCGGCCGATCGACGCCCAGGTCGATGCCGTCCTCGCCGCGACCGGCGGAGGCACACCTTCCGCCGACGCGCCTGCTCCGGCCGAGGCGACCCCAGCGGAGAGCGGCGCAGGCGATTCGGCCACGCCGCAAAACCCTTTTGCCGCCGCCCGCCCCGAGCAGGGTCGCACGATGGATCCTGCCAAGGAGCAGTTCACCGGCGTCGTGCCCGGTATCGGCCTGGCCAGCTTTCGCGACTCCAAGGGGGTCGACCGGTTCCTCGTACTTCCCGGCGACGACGTGAAGATCACCTTCCCCACCGCCGGCACACCCCCCAAAGCCGTCAGCGACACGTTCACGATCGTCGACTTTTACGAAAGCAAGATGAGCGAGTACGACTCCAACTTCGTCTTCGTACCGATCGCCGCCCTGCAACGGATGCGCGGAATGATCGAGCCGGAAACGGGCATCGCGAGCGTCAACTCGATCCAGATCAAGCTTGCGGATGGAGCGAAGCTCGACGAGGTCCGCGACCGGCTGCGACGCGCCTTCCCGGCCGAGCTCTATGCCGTCTCCACGTGGCGGGACAAGCAGGGCCCCCTGCTCTCAGCCGTCGACATGGAGATGGCGGTGCTCAACATCCTGCTGTTCCTCATCATCGCCGTGGCCGGCTTCGGAATCCTCGCCATCTTCTTCATGATCGTGGTGGAAAAGACCCGTGACATCGGCATCCTCAAGTCGCTCGGGGCCAGCGCCGCGGGGATCGCCAACATCTTCCTCGGCTACGGCCTCTTCCTCGGGCTCGTCGGTGCCGGGGCGGGACTGGCCCTCGGCCTGGCGATCACCTGGAATTTGAATCGCATCCGTGCGGCTGTCGAATGGTGGACCGGCCAGACCGTGTTCGACCCGTCGATCTACTACTTCTTCAAGATCCCCACGATCATCAATCCGATAACGGTGATCTGGATCATCATCGGTGCCATCGGGATCGCGGTTGCCGCCAGCGTGCTGCCGGCCCTGCGGGCCGCCCGGCTCCACCCGGTGGAGGCACTGCGGCATGAGTGAGTCGCACGGTCGCGGGCCGCTGCTGTCGGTGCACGGCATCCGCAAGGGCTACCGCTCCGGCGGTGGCACGCTCGAAGTCTTGCGGGGTGTCGATTTCACGCTCGATGCCGGCGACTTCGTGGCGGTGGTGGGCCAAAGCGGATCGGGGAAAAGCACCCTGCTCCACCTCATGGGCCTGCTCGACGTACCCGACGCGGGCGAGGTGCGGCTCGCGGGATCGCGGATCGACCACCTGCCGGCCGCCCGCCGGGATCGACTTCGCAACACGGCAATCGGCATGGTCTTCCAGGCCTACCACCTCCTGCCCGAACTGACCGCCCTCGAAAACGTGCTTGCGCCGCTCATGGTCCGCCACGGTGTCATGGAGTGGCTGCGGACGAGCGCCGCTGCCCGCGACACGGCCCGCTCGCTGCTCGACCGCTTCGGCCTCGGAGAACGGCTACGGCACAAGCCGCGGCAGCTCTCCGGCGGCGAGATGCAACGGGTAGCGATCGCCCGGGCACTGGTCACCCGCCCGCAGGTGCTTTTGGCCGACGAGCCAACGGGCAACCTCGACGAGGCGACCGGGGCCGGCATTCTCGATGCCATCTGCGAGTTGAACCGTCGGGATGGCCTTTCTATAGTGCTCGTGACTCACGACGCATCGATCGCGCACCGCGCCAACCGGATCGTGCGTCTTGCTGCGGGCCGGGTCGAGCAGGTCGAACCCTCCGCGGAATAACCGACGGGAAGTCCCATGCCGCGCCTGATCTTCATGAACGACCGTCTCGTCCCCGAACACGAGGCTCGGGTGAGCGTCTTCGACCATGGCCTGCTCTACGGCGACGGCGTGTTCGAAGGGCTTCGCAGCTACTCCGGCCGCGTCTTTCGGCTCGACGCCCACCTCGATCGCCTGTGGGACAGCGCCAAGGCGATCTGCCTCACGATCCCGCTCTCCAAGGAAGCGATGGCCAAGGCCGTCAATGACACGCTCGCCGCCAACAACCTCGTCGATGGCTACGTGCGGCTGATCGTCACCCGTGGCGCGGGCAGCCTCGGCCTCGACCCCAACCGCACCCGCGACCCGCAGGTGATCGTGATCGCCGACACGATCGCCCTTTATCCGCAGGAACACTACGAGAAGGGCCTGCGGATCGTCACTGCGGCCACGCAACGCGTGCAGTCGGCGGCCCTCTCACCGCGGATCAAGTCGCTCAACTACCTCAACAACATCATGGCCAAGCTGGAGGGACTGCAGGCCGGCTGCGTCGAGGCCTTGATGCTCAATCACAAGGGCGAGGTGGCCGAGTGCACGGGCGACAACATCTTCGTCGTCCGTGCCGGCCGGCTCCTCACACCTCCTCCCGATGCCGGCATCCTCGAGGGCATCACCCGCAACGCCGTCATGGAGTTGGCCCACACCGCGGGGATCGACTGCCGCGAGGCCACGCTCACACGGCACGACCTCTACACGGCCGACGAATGCTTTCTCACCGGCACCGCAGCCGAGGTGATTCCGGTCGTCGACATCGACGGCCGCACGATTGGCACGGGCGCCCCTGGCCCGATCACCTCTCGCCTCACCCGCGACTTCCACGCGTTGGTGAGGGGGTGAGTACCCAGCCCCGGGGTCCTGCAGCGGCGCTGGCTCCCGCGTCATCCCGCCGGCTTGCGCCTGGCGGCTGAGTGTTGGGAAGGCGTGCGCCTGGCGGCTGGCTTTACGAAACCCTCGCCATCCTGGCCTCGGGTTTCTTCGCGAACATCCGTTCGCTCTCGTAAGCCCGCCCTCCAGGCGGGCAGTACAGGGTGGTAGTGTATCTCGCAGCACTCCACCCAGCCCCGGGCGCGAGCCCGGGGGCTGCTCTCACTTGCGAGGACGGTCTTCGTCGCCCATCGGCTCATATCGCGACACGTAGCCGGGATGCTTGGCACGCTCCAGCTCGGCCTCGTATTCCCCCACCACCCGCTTCTGGATCAGTTCGCGGCAGGCGGCGTTGATCGGATGGGCGATGTCGGCATAGAGCCGCACACGACCCTCGTCGTCCCGGGGAAGATTGTTCTCGGAAAGTTTGCTGCCACACTGGCTGCAGTAGCCGGCCCGCATCGGATTCTTGAATCCACAGCCACGGCAGTGCGTGCAGAGCTTCCGGCTGGGCATCGCCACGAACGGGCCGCTGGGGCCGCCGATGAGCTTCAAGTCGCGGATCACGAAGGCGCTGTCGATCGTGATCGAGCAGAAGGCCAACAACCGCTCCGCCGCATTTTCCACCAGCTTGATGCGAACCTCGGTGATTTCCATGAATGCCCCCGGCCAACCTCTCAACTGGCTCACGCACACAACCGCACCGGAAACACGGCCGGCCAACCATACGCCTCCATCCGGGCGGCAAGATGCCGGGCCTCGACGACCGTGCGGGTGATAGCGAAGCAGGCACTCCCGCTGCCGGTCAGCATCGGATGCAGTCCGCCTGCCCGCCGCAGATCGCGAAGCAGCCGATCAACCTCTGGCGCGAGCGTCCGGGCTGGTGACTCCAAGGCGTTATGCATCAGCGGGATGGCTGCGCGCAGACCACGGCAAAGCGTAGCAGCCAACCGCTCGGCATCGCCTCGTCGTGAGGCATCGGGCCGACACTCCCGGTACACCGCGGCCGTCGACAAACTGACCGCCGGCTTCACGATCACGGCGGGCAGCGGCGGGATGCCCTCCACCTGCCGCACCTGCTCGCCACGCCCGCCCACCGTGGCCGGACCGCCGGCGAAAAACCAGGGGATGTCACTGCCAAGCGTGGCGCCGAGCGCCGCCAGGCGTTCGACCGGCCAGTCGATCTGCCAGGCATCGGCGGCGGCCTGCAGCACCGCGGCCGCATCGCTGGAGCCGCCGCCCAGCCCTGCGCCCGCAGGAATCTGCTTGACGAGGTCGATCTCGAGCCCACGGTCCACGCCCGCCTCGCGGGCCAGCGCCTCGGCGGCCCGCACAACCAGATTGCCTGGCCCTGTCGGCACGTCGCCCGAAAAGGACGAATCGAGTCGCGCCAGCCTGCCCCCCCACCGCACGCGGAGCGAGATGCCTGGCTCGGCGGTGGGCGTGACGTGCAGCGTGTCGTGCAATGTCACCGGAACCATCAACGACTCGATGTCGTGATAGCCGTCGGGCCGCCGGTCGAGCACCGCCAGCGAAAGGTTGAGTTTGGCCGGCGCGTGAATGGTGACGGTCGCATCTGCCGACGCCCCGCCGTGCTGAAGAGCCTGTTGCTGAATCAAAAACCACCCCCGCCGAAGATCCTACCCCTGACGTTCTCCCACGGAGACTACCGACCCGCCGGAGAGTGGTCAACGGCCAGACGCCGGTTGGTACGTCGTCCCGCGGGCTGGCGCCCGGCGGCTTGCTGGGGAAGCCACGCCCCCACCAGGAAGCACCAGGGCGCGAGCCCGGTGGAGTGCAGCGGCGCCGGCTCCCGCGTCATCCCGCCGGCTTGCGCCTGGCGGCTGAGTGTGGGAAACGCGTGCGCCTCGCGGCTTGCTGGGGAAGCCACGCCCCCACCAGGAAGCACCAGGGCGCGAGCCCGGTGGAGTGCAGCGGCGCTGGCTGGCGCGTCATCCCGCCGGCTTGCGTCTGGCGGCTTGGTGGGGGACTGCCTATCGCCAGTTGGCGACAAACGCCACGGTGCCCAGCGCCAGCAGGAGGCCGATCGCCACCAGCACCGCCAGGAGCACCGAGATGCTCCGCCCGGCCCACAGGTCGTCGGTGATCATTTCGGTCCGGTCCCGCTTGTCGAACGACCGATTCCAGACCGGAAACGCCCGCTCGTCATAGACCCAGGCAGTGCGTTCTTCGAAGCGTTTCTCGTTCATGGCCGACAATCCGGGGGCAGAAAACAGGGAGTATGATGAAGACACCGGCTTCAAAATGTAGTCCGTCTCCTGAACCGCCGCCAGTGGCAGCCCTCCCGACCAATGCCCCACCTCCTCGAACCCGACGCACCGCTGGAGCTCTGGCTTCGCGATCGCGGCCTGCCTGCCTGGCGGGCCAAGGCGATCCGCCGCTGGCTCTTCGCCAGTCGGGTGGAGTCGTTCGATGAGATGACCGACCTGCCCAAGGGGCTGCGGGATGACCTCGCCAGCGAGTTCTCGCTCTGGACCACGACGATCGCCCGGCATCATCGAGCCGAAGACGGCACCGAAAAACTGCTCCTCCAGCTTCACGACAATCAGCGGATCGAGTGCGTGATGCTTCGCGACGGTGATCGACGTACCGTCTGCATCAGTTCGCAAGTGGGCTGCGCGATGGGGTGCGTCTTCTGTGCCAGCGGCCTCGACGGTGTGATTCGCAACCTCTCCACGGGCGAGATCGTCGAACAGCTGCTGCGGCTGGCGCGGCTCCTGCCGCCGAACGAGCGGATCAGCCACATCGTGGTGATGGGAATGGGTGAACCGCTGGCAAATCTCGACCGGTTGCTGCCGGCCTTGGCGGAGGCCCAGCGCCCCGACGGACTGGGCATTTCGCAGCGACGAATCACGATCTCGACCGTCGGCCTACCACCGGCGATGGAACGACTGACGGAGGAAAACCCCGGCTACCACCTGGCCGTATCGCTGCATGCGGCTGATGACGAACTTCGTACAAAGCTGGTGCCGGTGAACAAATCGATCGGCCTGGCCGACATCATGGCCGCCGCCGATCGCTACTGGGAAACGTCGGGCCGCAGGCTCACATTCGAGTATGTGCTGCTCGGTGGCGTGAACGACTCCCCGGACGATGCCGCATCACTTGCACGGCTGCTCGGTGGGCGGGCGGCGCTGGTCAACGTGATTCCCTATAACCCCGTCGCTGGGCTTCCCTGGAAGGAACCAACGGCGACGTCGCGGGAGCGGTTCCTCGGGATTCTCCGGGACACCGGCGTGAACGTGCAGGTGCGGCGACGCAAGGGCTCGCGAATCAACGCCGCCTGCGGCCAACTCCGCCGCCTCGAGCCCACCTGACAGCTCCTACAGCCAGCCCAGCAGCAGCACGATCGCGAGCACGAGGCCGAGCACGCCTCCCATCCACACTGTCCAGTGCAGCGTGGCCATCCCGATCGCCTCATCGTCCTCGTGATGCGTGGCGGCAAACACGAAGCTCGCCAGGGCCATCAACGGCAGGCCGAAAAAGACGCCGGGTACAGCATCGACAAGCGAGGCCATCTGCGGCACAAACGCGAGACACAGGACGACGAGATTGGTCATGAGGAGAACTCCTTTTCTCAGAAAGGGCAAAGTGAGTCACCGGGCCAGAAACCCCCGACCGCGAGCGAGGGGGCCAGTGGCATAACGAATGTGTGCGTCGGCCCACCGCCGGCTTCCTGTGACAACGATGATCGTAGCAGAAATTCAAAACGGTGCTCGACCATGGTCAATCAGGTGGGGGCGGCCGCTGTGCCGGCGTCTTCCGATTCTTTTTTTCGGTCACTGGCAGCGACCCCCATCGGCCCGGCCCAGGCATCGAACACGACGAGGATGTTGAGCATGCCGGCGAGCATGGTGTAGAGCGTGCCAATGTCGAAAGCGCGACCGAGTTGATACTGCCAGATCGCCAGTTGATCACCGCGAAACTGTTTCAGCGGTGGCCGGTCGAAGAAGTCGTCGGCGACGATCGCCGGCTCGGTGGCCACCAGGCTGGCTGCATAGGGGGCTGAGACATACTGCTGCGACCGAACCGGCGGCGCAAACCACTGGATGCAGCCTAGCGGTTGCCGCGCCGGCCCGTTGAGCAAACGCGATTGAATGAAGGCCGGAATGGCCGCCAGGCCAATGCCCGCCTGACCAACGAACGCCAGCCGCTTCTCGCCCGCCTGCCACTCGTGATAGACGACGCGACCATCGCCAATCCACCAGCCGAGAAGAAACGTGCCCATGATCGTCACCAGAAACAGCCGCCCCTTGAACGATCGCCCTTGGTAGAGATGGCCAAGTCCCGGGACCAGCCAGCCGAGAACGGCGGCGAACAACGGGTTCCGCAGATCGATGGCCGATCCGTCATCCGGCGACACGGCCACGATCCGTGGCGGCGCAGCAGAAGCAGATCGGGATGGAGCGGTTGAAGCCACGTGACGAAAGCCTCGACAACGGGACCGGGGTTCGGAAAACCCTCGGAGTGTACGCCATGGCGCCCCCGGTCACCATCATCCCGCAGTTCCACCCGCCACGCCGGTGCCTCACGCAGGCTCACCGGCCGCAGGGTTTGCGCGAATCGCAAGGTCTGCCGCTCAGCCCCAGAGCTTGCGCACCACCCGCACACGAGGGTTGGCCGGCACGACCACATCGCTGTCGTCACGATCCCCTGGCACTCCAGTTCCGGCCGCGGGCGTGAGTTCCCGCCATACGCCCTCGATGACCGCCGAGTCGATCTGGTGGCGTCGTTCACCGGCCGCCACCACGGTCGCCAGATGGGCCAACTGGCAGACCACCCGTGGCACGCCCATCGCAAACCGAGAGATCGTCCCGATTGCCTCGGGCGTAAAAAGATCGGTGGGACCGCTGACACGTTCCAACGAGCGGGCCAGGAAACCGGCGACGTCCGCCTCTTCCCACGGTGTCAGTTCCACCCGCACCGCCGCCCGGCCGCGGATCGCATCGGGAATTCGCGACACCCCTGCTGACGAGGCCAACGCCACAACCACCGTCCGCGCAAAAAGGGGCTCGGCGGCACCGACGATTCTGGCGATGCCAGCGATGCAATCATCGGTCGCATGATCAAGATCATCGACAATGATCGCCGTGGGCCGCTCCATCAGCGTGTTTTCCCGGAGCCGGTTTTCCAGCTTCTGCCAGGGCCGCAAGGGCTCCGCCCGCGAGGCTGGATCGAGCGGCAATCGAGCCAGGAGCAGGTCGAGCCAATCACCCGGCGAGAGGCCACGCACGGAGAGCAGCACCGCTTCAGCACCAAGACCCGCCAGTCGTCGCATGGCCATCGTGGCGAGATGGCTTTTGCCAACGCCGTCGTCGCCGATCACCAGCCCGCACCGCTGCCGCTGCTCGACCAGCCATTCCAGTCGAGCCAGCGCCTCTTCCTGCGGGGCACCGCAATAAAAGGTCGCCGGCTCCAGCGAACCGGCAAAGGGGGGTGCGGCGAAATGCCAGCGGTCTCGTACCATAGCTGGAAGTGTAGGGAGGCTGACCTTTCACGTCACGACGAATTGGCCCTACGTTTTCCGCTGCATGAGCGACCGATTCTTCCTCACTGAACCGCCGACAGCCGGCCGAGCCGTCCTCGAGGGGGACGAGGCCCGCCATTGCTGCCGTGTGCTCCGCGCGAAAGTGGGCGACACGATTCGCGTGTTCGATGGCCGTGGCACGGAGTGGCCGGGCTCCATCACGGCGCTGGCCCGCGATACGGTGACCGTCACACTCGCGGAGCCGCTTTCGGCCGAGTCGATTCCGCGAGTGCAACTCACGCTCGCCGTCGCCCTCCCCAAGGGCGAACGGCAGAAATGGCTGGTCGAGAAGCTCACCGAACTCGGCACGGCCCGCCTCGTGCCGCTCGTCACCGACAGGGGTGTGGCGGAGGCGACCGAAGGGGCCCGGGCTCGGCTCGAGCGAGGCGTGATCGAGGCCTGCAAGCAGTGCGGCCGCAACACACTGATGGACATCTCGGCACCGGCCACACTCGGGCAACTCGCCGCCCGTCATCCGACATCGCTGCGGCTCATCGCCCAGCCCGGCGGGATGCCCATCTGCGACCAGCCGATCGCGTCGCTGGGTCATGAGATGCAGGAGATCGTGGCCGCCGTCGGCCCCGAGGGAGGCTTTACTCCGGAGGAACTCGAACTGGCAGCGGCCGCCGGGTTTCGGCCGGTCTCACTCGGCAGCCACATTCTGCGGATCGAAACGGCCGCGATCGCGCTGGCCTCTTGGAAAACGCTATCGCTCACATCAGCGTGAGCCGGCAAACACTTCCAGTCGATCGCCCTGACCGATGCCCGCTGCCGCAGCGCGGGACGACAACTCAGCAAGGGCTCGACGGCCAACCTCACCCACGTCGAGCGTCCATTCGTTGACATAGAGATCGACGTGCTGCATCAGCACGGCGTCTTCAAACTCCTGGGCATACCGCCGCATCGTGGGAAGCGCGGCCGCCCGATCAGCCAACGCGAACTGCAACGAGTCACGGATCACCCGCTGCACTGCGGCCAGCGTCTCAGGCACTAGGCGGCGGGTGGCAACGATGCCACCCAGCGGCAGCGGACTGCCTGTCACCTCTTCCCAACGGGTGCCCATGTCCTCGACGAGGAAGAGCCCCTGCTGCCGCCAGGTGAACCGTCCTTCGTGGATGCAGCCACCGAAGTCGGCGGTGCCGGCCTGGAGCCGTGGCATGATCTCCGAGAAGACCACGTGCTCCACCCGTGTGCTATCAGGATGGAAGAGATGGAAGAGGAGCGCAGCCGTCGTGTCGCGTCCCGGAAGAAGCGTGAGCTGATCGGGGCGGCCGGGGTGCGCGTCGGGCTGCGCCGCCAGGAGCAACGGGCCAACGCCGAAGCCGAGAGCTGAGCCACTCGGCAACACGACATAGTCATTGGCCAGGTGCAGGGCCGCATGAAAGCTCGCCTTGGCGACGTCGAAGCTGCCGGCCCGCAGCCGGTTGTTGAGTTCTTGAATGTCGAGCAGCTCCACGGCGAAGTCGAGCCCTCGCCAATCGACAGCTCGTGTGAGCAGACCGTGAAATGCAAATGTGTCGTTGGGGCAGGTCGAGATGCCGAGGCGGATTGTCTGCGTCACGGGGCCTCCGCCAGAGTCTCGAGGGCGAGCGCTGCGGCAGCTTCGAGCGCTGGCTCAATGCACCAGCGAGAATGGTCGCGGTCCCCGGCGTGGTTCGAGATGCCGCGGATGATGGTCCAGGGCACCCTTGCAAGTTCGCATGCACATGCGACGCCAAAGCCCTCCATGTCTTCGGCCACGGCGTCGGGAATCAATCCGCGTCGCAGCTGCACGTCAGCCGGTCCTGCCGAGGCGGCGCAGGCCGTCAGCAGGATGTGACCCGCTGTCGTCCCGGTGCGGCCGATTCGCTCACCAATCGCTCGTTGGCCGACGGACGGGTCACCCGGCCACTGCGACCAGCCGAGCGACGAAGCCTGCCGGAAGTCGCTGCCCACGCCGACACCGACACCGTAACTGACGACTTCATCAAACCGATAGGCATGGCCAACCGAGACCTTGTCAACGAGTGCGCCCGCGATGCCGACGAGCGTCACGCTGGCCGGATCGAGGGTCGCGAGCAGGTGGGCTGTCCGCGCCGCGGCGGCAATGGGGCCAAAGCCGCACAACTCGATCCGCAGGCGTCCGGAATCACCCGATCCCATGACCTGCTCAACGACGCGCCGCTCCCCCGCGGTCGGAACAAGCAGCAGGTGTGTGGATGGACCCATGAGATCTTCGCTGGCCTCGCAATGCCTCTGTGACTCGGCATACTCATTGTAGGTCACGCTCACGGCCCATGGCATGGATGGCCACGCCACGATCTACCGCAGCGGCGAGAGCGTGCCCGGGGCGCCCGCGTTCCCCGGCTTCACGCTCCCGCTCGACCGGATCTTCGTCTGACCGCTACTCGCAGCACGGGCATCGCTGCGGCACGTCGATCACGAGCGTGGCCGCATAGGCCGTCTTGTCGTAGCCCTCACCCTTTTCCTCGGGCTGCACGAGATGGGTGACGACGAGCACGAGATTGCCCTCCTTGGGCGTGTAGCTGCACCGCCCCTCGGCATCGGTCTTGCGTTCGTGCTCGGCATCGAAGCCTTCCGCGAGCGTCGCCCCCCGCGGGATGAACGACACGACCTGATCGGCCAACGGCTTTCCCTTGAAGAGCAGCTGCACGGCGATCGGCTTCCCCGGCCCGCAGCCGAGCACGGGATGGCTCTCCAGCACCAGTTCCAGCGGATGGCCGAGCGGGCCGGGGAGGTTCCCGGCGGGCTTCTCCGGCCTGTCGAGCGACTCCGAGGCGAGGAAGTAGGTCTTGCCTCCCTTGAACCCCATCGCCCCGTGGCGTATTCCCTGCCGGAAGTGTTCTACGCAGTGCAGCCCCTCCGTGGCCGGCACAAACCTCCCCGACCAGAAGCCTTCCTTCGGCGCGTAGCCGAGGTCGGCCATGTCGGGCCGGAGGTCGGTCTTCCGGCCGTTGGGACCGATGACCTCGACCTGTACCTCGTCGAGCGAGCCGACCTTGCTCGCGATCTTAAAGTCGCGGTGGTCGTTGCCATGGTTGCCGAGGAAGAGACCGACATGCACGACGTCGTCGGGCTGCACCAGCCGCGGCGACGCCTGAAGCCAGGTGTCGTGGGCCACGGCCGCCAGCGGCCAGCAGACCGCCGACATCAGAATGCACCACGGCAGAATACTGCGAACGCTCGTGTAGATGAACCTACTCATAGGATGCCACCTCCCCTCCGTTAATGCTGTGCAGGCCACGATGGATCGCCGGTTCGATCTGCTCACCGAGCAGCACCACCCGCCCATCGCCGAAGAGCACGTTCGCGCCCCCCTTGTGATAGCTCTTAGGACCGAAGAAACCTGACCAGTGGACGACGTAATCGGGGATCTTGCTGTTGGGCGTCAGGAAGCCATTGGTGAGGCTGTTGCCCTGTGTCGTGGCCGCCCACGAGACCCCACGGCCCCGCATCGCCGCGCTTG
>JBIKNV010000177.1:0-5895 GCA_044358475.1 Pirellulales bacterium
CGACACCATGAGCAGATCGCCGAGATTGAGGATCGGCATCGACACCTTCGCCGCACCTGAGTTGTACGTGCCGATGTAGGCGACGACATCAGGATCCTGCAATGCCCGCCGGGCATTGGCGGCCTCGGCTTCGCTCGTCCATTGCCCGGCCGCAGCTGTCGCGTCATCGAGGTCGAGGTATTCGATGCGGAAGGGCCCCACTGTGCCCCCCGCCTCGTCGATCGCCATCCGGATCCCGCGGACGATCGAATCGGTCTGCTGCTTGGCGGAGCCGGTCCGCGGCAGGCTCGACACGATTCGCACGAGCCCCGGGTCGGCTGGTCGGCAACCGGCATAGGCAAGGCACGCGACGAGCACGGCGAGGCCGCGGTTCCATGAATTCATGAGCGGAATGTAGGGGCTGTGATTCCGCCGCGTCAAACGGCAATCACCGTGCCACGAGCCGCCAGGCACGATGGATCCGCTCGTTGCGGAAGTCCTCGGGTATCGTTTGGCGGGTGATCTCGCGGATCGTGTAGGAAGCGGCAGCTCGTTCTTCCGCGAAGTGAAACCGCCGGAAATTCGTCGAGAAGTAGACGATGCCGCCGGGGGCGAGATTCTTCGCGACCAGTTCCAGCAGTTCCGCGTGGTCACGTTCGACGTCCCAGGGCGTGTCGCTCTTCGCCGACCGCGAGAAGGTGGGCGGATCGACGACGACAAGATCAAACGGTGGCTCACCGCGACGCGCACGGTGCTCCAGAAACTCGCGGGCCTCGTCGCGGACCGTGCGGTGGCGGCCGGCATCCTTGAAGCCGTTGGCGGCAAGGTTCGTCCGTGTCCAGTCGAGGTAGGTGTTGGAAAGATCGACACTCGTCGTCTCGGCGGCGCCGCCAGCCGCCGCATAGACCGAAAAACTCCCGGTGTAACAGAAGAGATTCAAGAACCGTTTGCCGCGGGCTTCGTCGCGGACCAGGGCCCGCGTCTGCCGGTGATCGAGAAAGAGCCCCGTGTCAAGATAGTCGGAGAGATTCACCTCGAAAGCGAGCCCCCCTTCACGCACCGTCAGCAGCGTCTGCTGTTGGCCGACCTTCTCGTACTGCCCGCCCGCCCGCTGCCGCCGGCGCGCCTTCAGAAACGCCTGGTTCGGCAGCACACCGAGTTCGGCAGCCGCAGCCTCGATCATCCGCGACAGCCACACCTCATGCTCGATCTCAGTGCGTTCATGCGGCCGTTCGTATTCGGCCGCATGGAGCCAGCCGGCATACCACTCGATGATGAGCGGCACCTCGGGGATATCACGATCGTAAATGCGAAAGGCTTCGATCCCCTGGCGGCGGGCCCACTTGGAGAGGTGCTTGAACCGCGTGGCGAGTCGACGGCGGAAGTCGCCGATCTGTTCGTCGGTCGCGCGGGCACGCTGCCGGCCAGGACCGAGCGTGGCGTCTCTCGCGCCGTCGGCGACAACCTCATGTGGCAGGCGATGCCGGATTTCGACTTCGAGGAGGCGACAGGCAATGGGGCCGTTCGCGAGCGGCACACGGTGGGTGGGGCGCAGGCCGAGGTGCTTTGTAGCGGGTGTGTCGGGGGCAAGGATCGCCGCCCGCCAGCCACCGCAGTGCTGCACGAGCCAGTCGCCGATGCGGCGATAGAGCGCCGCCGCCCGCGGCAATGGCAGCCGTTCGCCGTAGGGGGGATTGGTGACGACAAGGCCTGCTGCCACCTTGGGCCGAACCTCCTCGAAGTGCCGCTGCTCGATGACCAGGTGTGCCGCCACACCCGCCGCTTCGGCATTGGCCCGTGCGGCAGCGACGGCCTGCTGGTCGAGGTCGCTCGCAGCAAACGAGCTAGCCGGAGGTCGAATGCGGGCCTCCAGTTCCGCCACGAGGCGGGCGGTCATTGTTGTGTCGCAGTCGCGAAACCGGAAAAAGCCATGGCCCTGGCGACGGGCCCGCCACAGCCCAGGGGCCATTCCGGCCGCGATCGTGGCCGCCTCGATCACGAGCGTGCCGGAGCCACACAAGGGATCGAGCAGCGGTTCACCTGAGCAGTCGCCGTCTGGATGGCCGGGCCGCCACCAGCCGGCGATCCCAAGGATGCCGGCGGCGAGCACCTCCGAGAGCGGCGCCTCCACGTCTCCCATCCGCCAGCCTCGTTGGTGGAGTGATCGGCCAGCAGCGTCTCGAAAAATCGTCGCCACGTCACCGACCAGATGGAGGGCCAGCCGCAGCGTCGCGCCGCGCAATTGCACGCTCGGCCGCTTTCCGCTGGGTGTCCGGAGCTGATCGACGACCGCATCTTTGACGACCTGAGCCGCATAGAGCGAGTGCGTGAGAAACGTGTCGTGGATGGCGGCGTCGACCCGGAGCGTGTCCGATGTCTTCAGCTGCTCGGTCCAGTCAAGCTCCTGAATCGCGCCGTAGAGCGACTCCGGCGAATCGACCCGAAACCGCCCGAGCGGTTCGAGCACGCGAATCGCGGTACGGCTTTCGAGAACGGCACGGTACAGCGTTTCCTGTTCCCTGCCGGGAGCGGCCGAAAACTCGATCGTCCGCCTGCCGACCCGGAGATCCAGTCCGCCGAGTGCCTCGAGTTCCGTGGCCAGCAGCCACTCGAGACCCTCGAGCGTTCGCGCCGTCAGCCGCGGCGGCTCGTCGAGTGTCGCCGCCGGCAAGGGCCGCGGCACGGGGTGAACGGCGGGAAATTCCACGGGCTTCCTTATCAGGCAGTGGTGTGAGCAGTCGCCGGCACGAGGGGCGTTGAGTCGGTAAAGTCTCGCGGATCGGCACGTCGCAGCCGCCACCAGTACGACGCCGAGAATCCGGGCCAGAGCGCCGAGAGTCGGCCGGCCGGGTCGCGATACCAGGTGGTGCAGGGCCGTCGCCACGACCAGGCGGTCGAGGCGGAACCAGCGGTGGAGCCCCACACCGTCCGCAGAAACCGCCGCTGGATCCATTCATTGAACGACTGCTGCACGTCGGGTCGCACGTCGATCTCCGGCAGCCGGCCGGTCTCGAGGAGGTCGAGGCAGGAGAGCACGTACCGAACCTGGGCCTCGAGCATAAACACGATCGAATTGTGGCCGAGGCCGGAGTTGGGGCCCATCAGCAGAAACAGGTTCGGATGGCCCGCCACCAGGAGGCCGTTGTAGGCCTCGGGGCCTGCGGCCCAGTCGTCGGCGAGTCGGCGACCGCCCCGGCCACGGATGTCGATTTCGGTGGCCGGATTGAACGTGCGGAATCCAGTGGCGAGCACGAGCACGTCGACCGGTCGCTCCACAGCGTCGGCCGTCACGATCGAGTGCGGACGAATCTCGGCGATCCTGTTGGTCGACACCTCGACGTTGTCGCGGGCGAGCGCCGGATAGTAATCGTCAGAGAGCAGCACCCGCTTGCAGCCCATCGTGTACTGCGGCGTGAGCGCTGCGCGAAGAGCTGGATTCTTGATGTGCCGGGCCAGCAGTGCCAGTGATTCCCGCTGCCAACTCCCCAGGAGCCACGGCCAAAGCGTGAAGCCGATCGCGATCGTCTCCGACTCTATATAGAGCAGCGTTCGCCATAGCGACTGCACGCCGGGAACATGGTCGAAGGCCCACTGTGCCCAGCGGGAGACCTGCCGGTCGTGCCGTGGCAGTACCCACGGTGGCGTCCGCTGGAAGACGAGCAGCCGCGATACCTGCGATGCGATCGCGGGGATGATCTGGATCGCACTCGCGCCGGTGCCGATCACAGCCACGCGCTTGCCGGCGAGATCGATGTCGTGCCGCCAGCGGGCAGAGTGAAAGGCCGGGCCTGCAAACGTCTCGAGCCCCGGCAACTCCGGAATCCGCGGCACATGCAGGCCACCCACACCGGCCACGACGACATCGGCCGTGAACGTGCAGCCGTCGGCGGCGGTCAGCTGCCAGCGTCGTCGGGCCTCGTCCCAGTCGAGCCGCACGATCTCGGTGTTGAAACGGATGCGATCGGCAAGGCCATGCTTCGCGGCCACCCGCTCCAGATACCGCAGGATCTCCGGCTGCGGGGCATAGGTGCGCGACCAGCCCGAATCCTGATCGAACGAAAATGAGTAGAGGTGCGAGGCGATATCGCAGGCGCAGCCGGGGTAGGTGTTTTCTCGCCAGGTGCCCCCCACACCGCCAGCCTTCTCGAAGATCGTGAAGTCGCCGCGGCCCGTCTCGAGCAGCCGGATCGCCATGCCGAGGCCGCCGAAGCCGGCGCCAAGAATGGCAACGCGGGAGTGCTCGGGAGCAGTCTGAGGCTGGGTCGTCATCCTTCGCTTGATCACTGGAAAAGAAATCCCTCGAAGGTCAGCCCTTCGATCGGCCTCAGCCTCATGGCCTCACCAGAATCGTGGGCCGACTTCGGCCGGACACCGCGAACGGCCCAGCGATCGAGTCGCGAGTGATCTCGATGACACATTCCGGAATGCCGACGCCTTGTCGGCAGTTCAGCGCAGGCAAGACTCGTCGATCCGGTCCACACGGAGAGCCGCGTTGGTCTATTTCTCGTCCATGGCAATACCCGATCGTCACGATCGATAGATTATCATATGACGCGGACGTTCGTGAACCGGCCGCCATCGCCACATGGCTCCCGGGCCTCCGAAAGCACAGGCCGGGTGCCGCACGATCTGCTTGTCCCTGGGGACCGCGGCGTACCAACGCCGAATGAGTCGCCGGTGGATGCTCAGCCGCCGGCCGCCGGCGTCGCGCGTCTGCCGAGGATCAGGCTGAGCGCTGGACCGGCGGCCATCGTCGTCAGGATGCACATCAGCACGCACGCCACGAAGAGGCGGAGGTCGATCAGCTGAGCCTCGTGAGCGGCCGCGGCCATGACGATGCCGAGGATGCCCCGCGCGTTGAGTCCGCATCCCACCGCGAGCGACTGCCGGCTGTCCATGCCGGCCAGCCTGCCCCCGATGAAGACGCCGCAGATCTTGCCGACAAACGCGACGGCCGTGATCAGCGCCACGAGCCAGATGTCGAAGCCCGCGATGAAGTCGGCCCCGATGGCCATCGAGACGAAGAACACCGGCGTGAAGATCGCGTAGGAGAATTCGCCGATCACGTCGAACGGCAGCGGAGTGCGGCGGTAGACGTCGGATAGCGCGATGCCGACGAGAAACGCTCCCAGGAAGGAGTGCAGGCCGAGGTGCTCGGAGCCGGCCGCTCCGAGCAGGGCGAGGACGGCGATGCATGAGATCAGCGACGCAGGCGTCGGCAGACTACGGTGCACCCATCCCAAGAGCGGTGGGAGAACAAACCGGCCGACCAGCAGGATACCGGTGACAAAGAGGAACACGAGGCCGAGGATGGCGGCCCCCTGGCCCTGCCCAGTCGCCTGTGGCGCGAACTCCGCCAGGATCACGGCGAACAGTCCCCACCCCACCAGGTCGTCCACGAGGGTGGCCGACATGATCGTCCGACCGATCTCGCTCTTGAACAGCCCCATGTCCATGAGGATTCGGGCGATCACGGGATTCGCCGACAGCGAGAGGATCGAACCCATGAACAGCGCCGTCGCAAAGAGATCCTTGCGTGTCACGCCGATCACGTCTGGAAAGACGTAGCACATCACGAATCCGAGTGCGAGTGGCACCAGCGTGCCGATCGTCCCCACGAAAAGCGCTTTGCATCCGATCCGGCGCAACTCGCTGATGCTGATGTTGAGACCGATCGTCACGATGAAGAACAGCATGCCGACGCGGGCAAACGCGGTCCGTGCGGACGTGACCGGACCCGATGGCGGGAACAGCCAGGCGTGGATGTCGGGGGCCAGTCGCCCGAGGACCGTCGGCCCGAGCAGGAGGCCGCCAGCGATTTCGCCGACCACCGCCGGGATGCCGATCCGCCGCGCCGCCTGTCCGAGCACGAGCGCGTCGAACAGCATCGTCGCGAGGTGGAGGGACAGCAGCGTC
>JBIKNV010000178.1:0-5885 GCA_044358475.1 Pirellulales bacterium
TTGGATGCTCGCCGCCCGTGGCATCCACGCCCGGGTGGCGATCGCTGATACCCCCGGCGCCGCCTGGGCCGCCGCCCACTTCACCCATCGCGTGGCAGGCTGCGAAATACGCTCTGAAAAAAGGCCGGTGAATGTGAATGTGGCGACGGCTGCCCATGACGCGTGGCGGCGCCGGCCAAGGCGGTGGGCGGTCGTGCCCACCGCAACACTGCAGCCGCTGGCCCATTTGCCCGCGGCGGCGCTGCGGCTCGACGACCGCGCGCTGGCCGCACTCGATGAGGTGGGAGTGGAGTCGATCGGCGATCTGCTTCGCCTGCCGCGAAAGAGTCTGGCGTCGCGGTTCGGGCTGGTGCTCGCGCGGCGGCTGGCCGAGTTTTCCGGATCCCGGGCCGAACCGCTCGAGCCGCCTGCTGATGCGGAATTGCCCCATGCGGCGCATGATTTTGAGGTTCCCGTCTCCGTGCGGGAGGGAGGGGAGGCGTTGCTCCTCCCGCTTGTGGAACGGCTCGTGGGGCGGTGTGTCACTGAGGTGGCCGCCCATGGCAAGGGCATCACGTCTTTGCAGGTGCGGCTCGACCCGGGGCGGGCGGGCGATGCCACGCGGCAGCCCACGGCGCCGGTGGTGATCGATATCGGCGTGTTTCGGCCGAGTGGATCGGCCAAGCATCTGGTGGATCTCGTGCGACTGCGGCTGGCCAGGCTGCGGCTGCCACAGGAAATAGAGAGCGTCGTTGTGGAGGTGATCGCTGTGGCGGCGGCCGACTGCCGGCAGCGGGTGCTTTTCAGTGGCATCGATGGCGAGGCAGACGATGACTCGCTGCTCCAGGTGGCGATGCTGCTCGACCGGTTAGCCGGTCGGCTCGGCCGTGGTGCCGTGTTCGAGCCACAGCCCGTGGCCGATGCTCAGCCGGAGCATGCCTGGGTGGCGGTGCCGGCCAGCCTCCGTTCACCGACGGCATCGGCAGGATTGGCCCGCCGACACGGTGGTCGGTCGGCTGGCGATCGTGTCGGTGGCCATGGAATGGCTCCGGCGCGGCTGTCGCCGGCGGGGCGGCGGCCGGTCTGGATGCTGTCCCGACCGGTGCCGCTCGAGACCGTGTCGGTCATGCCTGTCGCAGGCGACAGGCTGTCGCCGGGTGACGGCGGGCCGCCGCTGCGGTTTCGCTGGAACTGCGAGACCCATCAGGTGGCCCGGGCCCACGGCCCGGAACGGATCGAGACGGCCTGGTGGCGGGGGCCGTGTGTCCGCCGCGATTACTACGTCGTCGAGACAGAGACGGGGGGAAGGTATTGGCTGTTTCGTAGGCTTCGTGACGGAGCCTGGTTTCTCCATGGGATGTTTGCCTGATGCACTACGCCGAACTTCATTGCACGACCAATTTTTCCTTTCATCGCGGCGGTTCGCATCCCGATGAACTCGTGGCCACGGCCCACGCGCTCGGCTACGAGGCCTTGGCGATCACCGATCATGCCACGCTCGCCGGCATTGTGCGGGCCCATGCTGCGGCGAAGCAAACCGGGCTCAAGCTCGTCATCGGTGCGACACTCGAACCGGTCAACGCTGCGCCGCTGGTGGTGTGGGCGGCCGATCGCACAGGCTATGTCAACCTCTGCCGGCTGCTGAGCCGCGGCTACGAGCAGGCCGCGGCTCAGGGCGATGCCGGGGGCTGTCGGCTTTCGCTCGACGATATCGCCACGCACTCAGGCGGGCTCGTCGCCGGGGTGCCGCTGGCGGCCTGTCTCTCCTCGGAGATGCACGCTGCAGCGATTCCTGTTCGACAGACTGATGAGCAGGAAATCGTTGAGCAACTGCTCGAATGGCGGTGGGTGTTTGGTGATCGGCTGCACGCTCTAGCCGAGGTGGCCCTCGAAGGGGATGACACGCAGCGTCTCGAGTGGTTTGCCCAGTTGTCCCGGCTGACCCATGTACCGCTCGTGGCGGCGGGTGACGTGCGCTACCACGAGCGGTCGCGGCTACCGCTCTTCGACACCCTCACTGCGGTGCGACACTGCAGCACGGTCGAGGAGATCCGCGACCAGTTCCTGGCCAACGGTGAGCGGCATCTCCAGGAACGCTGGCGGATCGCCGAGCGGTTTGCCACGGTGCCTGAGGCAGTGGAGCGGTCGGCCGATATCGCGACACGGTGCACGTTTTCGCTCGACGAACTGCGGTATGAGTATCCCGATGCGGCCGTGCCCGTGGGCCGTTCGCCGCGGGAGTATCTCGCGCACTTGGCCTGGAAGGGGGCGACGCAGCGGTATCCCGATGGCGTGCCTGAAGCGGTGCGGCAGCTTATTGGTCATGAACTCATGCTGATCGCCGAACTTGGCTACGAGGCCTACTTCCTCACCGTCTTCGATATCGTGCGGTTTGCCCGCCGCCGCGGCATCCTCTGCCAGGGCCGCGGCTCGGCCGCCAATTCGGCTGTCTGCTACTGCCTGGGCATCACGTCAGTCGATCCGGCACGGATGAACGTGCTCTTCGAGCGGTTCGTGAGCCGTGAGCGGCGCGAGGCGCCCGACATCGACATCGATTTCGAGCACCAGCGTCGCGAAGAGGTGATTCAATACATCTACGAGACCTACGGCCGCACCCGGGCGGCGATGACGGCCGAAGTGATCTCGTATCGGCTGCGGTCGGCCGTTCGCGATCTGGCCAAGGCGTTGGGGCTGTCGCTCGACCGGGTCGACGCTCTGGCTGCGGTGCTCGACGTGGCAGATGGCTTCGAGGATCTGCCGACGCGGCTGGCCGAGGCGGGAATCGATCCTGCCGGCGACATGGGCACGAGGCTCATGACGCTCGTCGGCCAGCTCGTCGGCTTTCCGCGGCATCTCGGGCAACACGTCGGTGGCATGGTGATGACGCGCGGCGATCTCTGCGACCTCGTACCGATTCAGCCAGCTGCGATGGACGGTCGCACGATCATCCAGTGGGATAAAAACGATCTCGACGAACTCGGCATTCTTAAAGTCGATTGCCTCGCCCTCGGCATGCTCTCCTGCATCCGCCGGGCCTTCAATCTCATCGAGTCGGCCGGGGGGCCTAGGCTCACGCTCGCCACGGTGCCGGCCGAAGACCCAGCCGTCTATGAGATGGTCTCCCGGGCCGACACGGTGGGCGTGTTTCAGATTGAGAGCCGGGCCCAGATGAGCATGCTGCCGCGGCTCAAGCCGGCCTGCTTCTACGACCTCGTCATCGAGGTGGCGATCGTGCGGCCGGGGCCAATCCAGGGCGACATGGTGCACCCGTACCTGCGGCGGCGCGCTGGCGAGGATCCGGTGACGTATCCCAACGACGAGATTCGTACGGTCTTGGAAAAGACGCTCGGCGTGCCGCTCTTTCAGGAGCAGGCCATGCGGCTGGCCGTGGTAGCGGCGGGTTTTACACCGGGCGAGGCCGATCAATTGCGGCGGGCGATGGGTGCCTGGCGGCGGCCGGGGCTGATCGAGGAGTTTCGCCAGAAGCTGATCACCGGCATGCTCACGCGGGGACTGTCGCAGCGTTTTGCCGAGCAGGTGTTTGGCCAGATCCGTGGCTTCGGCGAATACGGCTTCCCCGAATCCCACGCGGCGAGCTTCGCGTTGCTCGTCTACGTGTCGGCCTGGCTCAAGCGGCACCATCCGGCGGCTTTCACGGCCGCACTCCTGGGCAGCCAGCCAATGGGGTTTTATGCACCGGCCCAGCTTATTCGCGATGCGAAGGCGCACCGTGTGAGGGTGCTACCGGTCGACGTGAATGCTAGCCGCTGGCATGCGACGCTGGAGGTGCCGAAGAGAACCGAAGGCAGAGAGTCAACCATCGGGGAGCAGCCGGCCATTCGGCTAGGGCTCGAGCAGGTGTATGGCCTGGGCGAGTCGGCAGGTATGCGGATCGAGGCAGCCCGCACCGACGGCCGCTTTCGGCTTCTCCGCGACCTGGCCCGCCGGGCCGGGCTCGGCCGCGAGTCATTACTGCACCTGGCCCGCGCCGGTGGCTTGGGATCGCTCGGCCTCGATCGGCGGCGGGCGGTCTGGGAGGCGATGCGGTTTCTCGACCGCCCTGGCAGCATGCCGTTGCTGGAGCAGCTCGATGAAGACGAGGACGACGAGAGCAAATCCAGCGTCAACGATACATCCTTCAGCAACGAAACTTTACCGAATCGATTGTGTCTGCCACCGATGAGCCGGCAGGAGGAAGTGATCGCCGACTACCGCACCACCGGCCTGTCGCTCGTCGCTCATCCGTTGCACTTCGAGCGGCCGCGATGCACCACGCAGGGCATCGACACGATCGCCGCCGCGACGGCGGCGCCGGAGGGCCGCCGTGTGGAGGTGGCGGGGATCGTGCTTACGCGTCAGCGACCGGCGACGGCCAAGGGGATGATCTTCCTGTCGATCGAGGACGAGACCGGCGCCGCCAACATCGTTGTCCGCCCCAATGTGTGGGAGCATGCCGATGCGGCTACCCGTCGGGCGGCCGTGCTCGTTGTGCAGGGCCGCATCCAACGCCGTGGCAGCGTGGTGCATGTAATAGCCACCCGGCTCCAAGCCGATGTGCATGCCGCCCTTCCGAGAATGTCCCGTGATTTTTGCTAGAACAGTTGCCATGGATGACGCTGTGATCGAAACAAATTTGGGCATCGGCACGCTTTCGCGGGGGAAGGTTCGGGACTGTTACAGGCTGCGGGATTCCCAGCACGGTGATGTGATGCTGATCGTGAGCACTGACCGAATCAGTGCCTTTGACTGGATCCTTCCGACGCCGATCCCCGGCAAGGGCAAGGTGCTCACCGCCATTTCAGCCTTCTGGTTTGAGTGGCTCGCAACGGGCCCTGATCCTGTCGCCCACCACCTGATCACCACCGACGTCGATGCGATGAACTTGCCGGCGTCGGTCGATCGTGAGCCGCTTCGCGGCCGCACGATGCTCGTACGAGCGAGTGCCGTGATTCCTTTTGAGTGCGTTGTCCGTGGCTGGCTCGCCGGCTCGGGGCTGGCCGAATATCGGCAACACGGCACCGTGTGCGGTGAGCCGCTGCCGCCCGGCCTCGGGGCTGGTGATCGCCTGCCTGCGCCAATCTTCACGCCAGCGACGAAGGCCGAGGCAGGGCACGATGAAAACGTGTCGTTTGCGGTGATGGCCACGGCGATTGGCGAACCACTGGCCACCACGCTTCGCGACAAGAGCCTCGCGGTCTACGCCCGAGGCGCGGCGCATGCCGCCGGTTGCGGGATCGTGGTGGCCGACACCAAGTTTGAATGGGGGCTCGATGCCGATGGCACAGTGCGGCTCATCGACGAGGTGCTCACGCCTGACAGTTCGCGGTTTTGGCCGGCCGCCGAGGCCGGGAAAGGCCGTGTGCCCGATTCGTTCGACAAACAGTTCGTTCGCAACTGGCTGGAGGCCAGCGGCTGGGACAAGGCTAGCCCCCCCCCTGCCCTGCCCGCCGACGTGGTCGCCAAGACCCGTGAAAAATATCTCAAGGCCCATCGTCTCCTGACCAGCAAATCGCTCTCCTGAGACGTGGAAAAAAGGTGAACTGCCCTAGGGGGCGGCAGTTTTTGAAACTAGAATCCACAGGCCCCATTCGAAGTCACCGCCACCTCGCGCCTTCTTCCCATGCTGCGTTACTGGACCGCCGGCGAATCACACGGCCCCGCGCTCGTCGCCCTCGTCGACGGCTTTCCAGCTGGTCTTGCTGTCGATGCCGAGGCCATCAATGTCGAACTGCAGCGGCGACAGGGAGGCCACGGCCGGGGTGGTCGGCAACGGATCGAGACCGACACCGTCACGTTCCTGTCGGGATTGTGGCGAGGCGTCACGCTCGGCAGCCCGCTGGCACTTGAAGTCATCAACCGCGATGCCAAGCTCGAACGGCTCGACGACGTCGAGCGGCCTCGCCCCG
>JBIKNV010000179.1:0-5859 GCA_044358475.1 Pirellulales bacterium
TCTCGGGGCATGGGCAACCCCTCGCGGCCTCCTCAAACGGGAGGCACGGGGGCTTCGATTTGACTGGGATCCGTATCAGGTGTTGCAGAGGAGGGAGAAGTCATGCCGTTTCGATTCGACAAGTTCACGATCAAGGCCCAGGAGGCTGTGCAGGCGGCGGTCGAGCAGGCCGCCCAGCATGGCAATCCGCAGGTCACCCCGGTGCATCTGCTGCGGGCGCTCATCGGCGAGCGCGAGGGGATCGTGCGGCCCTTGTTCGAAAAGATCGGCGTCGATCCCGGCCACCTTGAGCGGATCACCGAGGCTGAGCTCTCCCATCTTCCGAAGGTGAGCGGCGGAGCGCAGCCGCAGCCCGATCAGGATCTCATCAAGGTCTTCGAGGCTGCCACGGCCGAGTCGGCGACGATGAAGGACGAGTTTGTCTCGACCGACCATCTGCTGCTGGCACTCGTCAAGGTGCCGTCGAAGGCGAAGAACGTGCTTGAGCTGGCGGCGATTCGCGAAAAGGAGCTGCTCGCGGGCCTGCAGGCAGTCCGTGGCTCGTCGCGTGTGACTGACCAGAATCCCGAAGAGAAGTTCCAGGCCCTTGAGAAATACGGCATCGACCTCGTCAGGCGGGCGAGCCAGGGGAAGCTGGATCCCGTCATCGGCCGCGATGCCGAGATCCGCCGGGTGATTCAGGTGCTGTCGCGCCGGACGAAGAACAATCCCGTGCTGATCGGGGAGCCGGGGGTTGGCAAGACGGCGATCGCCGAGGGGCTCGCCCTGCGGATCGTGCAGTCGGACGTGCCGGAGAATCTCCGTGGCCGCCGGGTCGTGGCTCTCGATCTGGGGGCGCTGATTGCCGGCACGAAGTATCGCGGCGAGTTCGAGGACCGGCTCAAGGCGATCCTCCGCGAAGTGGAGGCGGCAGCCGGCAACGTCATCCTCTTCATCGACGAATTGCATACGGTCATCGGCGCGGGAGCAGCCGAGGGGGGCTCCGATGCGGCGAATCTCCTCAAACCGGCGTTGGCCCGCGGCGAGTTGCGGTGCATCGGCGCGACCACGCTCGACGAATATCGCAAGCACATCGAGAAGGACGCCGCTCTCGAGCGGCGGTTTCAGCCCGTCTTCGTCGGTGAGCCGAGCGTCGAGGACACGATCGCGATCCTCCGCGGCCTGAAGCCCCGCTACGAGGCCCATCACAAGGGGGTGAAGATCAAGGACTCGGCTCTCGTTGCCGCCGCCGAGCTTTCCCATCGGTACATCGCTGACCGCTTCCTGCCCGACAAGGCGATCGACCTGATGGACGAGGCGACGAGCCGGATTGCGATGGAATTGCAGAGTGTGCCGAGCGAGATTGACGAGGTGCAGCGGCGGCTGGTGCAGCTGGAGCTCGCCGCCCGGCAGCTCGCTGAGGAGACCGAGGAGCATGCCAAGGAGCGGCTCAAGGAGATCGAGGCGGAGTCGACCGAACTCCGCAAGAAGCTCACCGACCTGCGGCAGCAGTGGGAAGCGGAGAAGAGCGGAGTCGGCTCCGCCCAGGAACTTCGCGGCCAGCTCGACCAGGTGGAACTCGAATTCACCAAGGCCGGCGCCCAAATCAAGGAGCGGCAGGCTTCGGGGCAGCCGGTCAGCGAAGAGATGTATCAGCGGCTCTACGAGCTCGATGTGAAACGGAAGCAGCTCGCCCAGCGACTCGAGACGGAAGGGGCCGAGAAGGACGGCCGCGAGGCGGCGGCCAAGCCGGCCAAGCGGCTGCTGCGGCGGGAGGTCGGCCCCGAGGAGATCGCCGAGGTCGTGAGCGCCTGGACGGGGATCCCGGTGACCCGGCTGGTCGAGACGGAGCGAGCCAAGCTGCTCGTGCTCGAAGATCGCCTCCATCAGCGGGTGATCGGCCAGGAGGAGGCCGTCGAGGCGGTGAGCGATGCGGTGCGGCGGAGCCGGTCGGGCCTCCAGGATCCAAACCGGCCGATTGGATCGTTCATCTTTCTCGGGCCGACCGGCGTAGGAAAGACGGAGCTCTGCAAGGCGCTCGCCGAGGTGCTCTTCGACGATGAAAACGCCATGGTTCGAATTGACATGAGTGAATACATGGAGAAGCACACCGTCGCCCGCCTCATCGGCGCTCCGCCGGGGTATGTGGGCTACGAGGAGGGGGGGCGGCTCACGGAGGCGGTCAGACGACGCCCGTATTCCGTGGTGCTGCTGGACGAGATCGAGAAGGCCCACCGTGACGTGTTCAACGTCGTGCTTCAGGTGCTCGACGACGGCCGGCTCACCGACAGCCTCGGCCACACGGTCGACTTCACCAACACGATCGTCGTGATGACGAGCAACATCGGGAGCCAGGTGATCCAAGAGATCACGAAGGAGGGGGGCAGCGAGGAGGAGGTGCGCAATGCCGTAAAGGAGGCGCTGCAGGCCCGGTTCCTTCCGGAGTTCTTGAACCGCATCGACGAAACGATCGTCTTCCATCCGCTCGACGAGCGACACATCCGCAGGATCGTGCAGCTGCAGGTCAACAAGCTGATCGGCCAGGCGGCGAAGGCGGGCATCACGCTCGAGTGCACCGACGGGGCGATCGACGAGATCGCGCGGCTGGGCTATGACCCGATCTACGGGGCTCGGCCGCTCAAGCGGGTGATCCAGCAGCAGCTCCAGAATGAGCTCGCGAAGGAACTCCTAGCAGGCCGTTTTCCAGAAGGCAGCACCGTGCGGATCGATTTCGTGCAGGACGGCTTCACGTTCACGATGGTTTGAGCAGGCGACCGAGGCGTGGACAGCCACGCGCCGAGCTCAGCCCCGCTTGCGATCTTCCAGGCCCATCCGCTCGATGAGCACGTCGCAGCCCGGCGTCATCTTGCGGAGCTTCTCAGCCATGGAGAGTTTTTCACTCGTGGTGGCCTTCTTGAGCTTGGCGTTGAACTTGGCCAGCTTCTCGCGACGATGCCGACGCCGCTTGACTTCCTTCATCCGGTTGCTGATGCCGCCCATGCGTGCGTGTTTCCTGCGTGGAGAAATCGGGGTGATTCGTAGGTCGTTGAATTCGAACTGTAGAAAACGGCCCCTGAAACGTCAAAGGGCCTTCATGAGCATCGTGGATGCTCAGCATTGGAGGGGGGGCGGCTGCGGGGATAGACTTCGAGGCCGTGGGCTGCGACCGGACGGGTGGCAGAGCGGTTGAATGCACCGGTCTTGAAAACCGGCAGCGGCGAAAGTCGCTCGTGGGTTCGAATCCCACCCCGTCCGCCTTCCTAGAACGCCGCAAAAACCCAGTAGAGCGCAATCCCCAGACAGATCATCGCCGTGGCGATCACCCACAGGGGTTTTCGCGGCGCTGCATGATCCTCCGCGGAGATATAGCGCTCGCAGAAGGGGCACCGCGGCGTGTCTTCGAGGATGTCACGGCGGCAGTAGGGACACGGGACAGTCGGCTCGTCGGTCGAGTCGTCATCGTCGAGGTCGTCTTCTTCGTCCCATTCGTCCGCGGCCTCGTCGTCCTCATATCGATAGGCAGTCATGCGCGAACTTTCGTCGTGCCCTGAAGATGCCGGGGCTCATAGGGACAGTGCCGACAACCGGAGCCGCAGCAGTATCCGCGTGTGAGGTGATGGGCGGCCGTGAAGACCAGCAGGCCATTTTCCAGATAGGAGTCGGGCTGCTCCGGGATGCTTTTGTTTTCTGCGTCTGGCTCTCGGGGTGGCATGGCGGTGAGCATTTCACTTCGCGAGCACGATGATGGCCGATCCAATAAAGATAAACATACCGCCGATCACCACCGAAGGCTGAAGCTGCCCCTTGAAAAACAGCACCGAGAAGAGGGCGACGAACAGGGGGTACGAGATTTCCAGAACAGCCGACGTATTGGCCCCGAGCAGCTGAATCGAACTGAGAATGGCAAGCGCAGCCGTCGTGGCCGTCGCGAGCGTCACCAGCACGAGAGGAATACTGGCCGCCGACGTATCGAACGTGAACAGCGCCGCCGGTGAGTTGCCCTGCAGAAGCAAGATTGCCCCGGCCACCACTGCGCCACAGACGCAGTGCAGAAAGTAGAGCTTGTAGACCGAGAGGCTCGCCAAGACTCGTTCATCGAGGCAGTACGTCAGGCCCCAGAGGACCGATGCCAGGACGGCCAGACCATAACCATAGAAATTGTTCATGCTGGTTCACCTTCCTCCGGGAACGTCCACACATAAAACTGCCGTGACCAAACGATGGTGACGGCAAGTGTGCTCGCTGCAGGGGCAGGTCAACTCGGCCGAACGCGAAGGCTCGATGGCTGCGCAACGAAAGCCGGCCGCTTATTTCTTGGCGGCGGGCTTCGTCTTGTCCTGCTTGGGCTTCATCTTCTTCTTGTCGTTTTTCTGCGCGTTGTTGCCCTTGCCCATGATGTCGCTCCTTTGGGTTTGTGACGAAAACTGGCTGCTCGCGAGCCGTCCCGTCACTTGAATCGGCATTCTGTGATCCAGGATTCAATTCGACGATCGTTTTGTTCGTGGACGAAGCCTCTGCTCCGGGTTCTGGCCGTGGCGGGGCTCAGGCGATGCCTTCTGCCCGCATCGCCTGCCAGTCGTCCGGCGAGGCCTTGGCGGTTGTGCCACAGAGGAAATCGCCTACCGGAAAGGCCACGTTGAAATTCTTATCGGGATAGCGGTGGTGCAGGAAGTGATGCCGTGCCACAAACTTGTACGCCGCCCAGTTTTTGAAGAAGCGGCCCTCCGGCTTGTGCATCTCCAGATGAATCTGGTTCCAGATCGTGTGGTGCAGGGCAACCACCATCGGCCACACGCACGCGCCGACGAGAAACGTGGAGTACCCGGTGATGACCGACAGGCCCCACAGGGCCAGGCTGAGAGGGATGGACTCCACGAGACCTTCCCAGAGGTTGAGCCGGATCCCGCGATCCTCGCCCGGGGGCAACGGCTCATCGTGAAACGACTTGCGATATTGGGAGTGATGTTCGACGGCATGACTGGTAAAGATCTTCTGCCGAACCCGTAGGTTTTTGAAGAGGACGTTGCGGGGTTTCTTGTGCATCAGCCGACAGTGCACCTGATGCTCGATCAGCGACATCACGACGACCATCGCTACGAACCAGCCGACAACCACAAGAATTTGCACCAGCATAAAGCCCTCTCATTCCTTTGTTGGGCGGGACACGGATCTGTGACCGTGTGAAGGGCCGCAGGAAGCGGGGTTCTAGCAGGCTGCGAAGGCCGGCGTTAGCCCAGTTTTCCCGGCAGCCGTGCCTGATTTCAGTCCCCCACTTCGTCTATAGTATCGACGCTCCGGGAAAGGCTTCATGACCGATTGGTATCGGATCACCAACGAAGACGAGATCGCCTCACCAACGCTCCTGATCTACCCCGACCGGATCGAGGATAATCTCCGGCGGATGGTCGAGGCTGCCGGCGGAGCCGACCGGCTGCGGCCCCATGTCAAGACTCACAAGATGCCGGAAGTCATCCGGCTGTGCCTTCGGCATGGCATCGGCAAGTTCAAGGCGGCCACGATCGCGGAAGCCGAGATGGCAGCGGCGTCCGGCGGCAAGGACATCCTTCTGGCCTATCCGCTTGTCGGCCCAGCGGCCGTGCGGTTCGTAGAACTCGTGCGACAGTTTCCACGCACCCGCCTTCGCGCCGTGGTCGATAGTGAGATCGGCACCGACGATCTCGCACGGGCTGCTACGAGGGCGGGCATCACGGCCGAGTCCCTGCTCGATCTTAACGTGGGCATGGATCGCACCGGCGTCGCGCCGGGGCCGCAGGCCACGCAGCTGGCCCGACGAATCGCCACATCGCCGGGCCTCGTCTTCGGCGGCCTGCATGCCTATGACGGCCACCTGCACAACGCCGACCGGGATCAACTGGTGCA
>JBIKNV010000180.1:0-5854 GCA_044358475.1 Pirellulales bacterium
TGGCATCGAGCGAACGGAGGGCACGATGCCCGTAGTGAGCGTCCGGCGATGTGGCACGGGCAACCCCGCGCCGCGTCACCAACAGAGGTACGCGCTTTTCGACGACACCCTGACTGCCTCCAAAGAAAGGTGCTCTTGATGAATGCTCCAGTGGTGAAGACGTTGCCCGCGCGGAAGGACGTGGCGGTGGGGGATACCTGGGATCTGGCCAGCCTGTTTCGCTCGGATGCCGGGTGGGAGGAGGCGCTCGCGGCGTGGGAGAAGCGAATTCCGGGGTATGAGGCGTTTGCCGGCACGCTTGCGTCGAGTGCGGAGCGGCTGGCCGAGTGTCTGGCGTTTGATCTGGAGATGGATCGTGAGGGCGACCGGATCGGCACCTATGCCCATTTGCGGGCCAGCGAGGATCAGGCGGCCCCCGAAGCGCAGCGAATGGTGGGCCGCTTCCAGCACGTGGCCACGCGGGCCGGTGAGAAGGCAAGTTTTATCCGCCCCGAGATCATGGCGATTCCCGCGGCCACGCTCACGGAATGGCTCGGCAGGCCCGCGCTGGCCGACTGTCGGCTCCTTGTCGAACGGCTGGTGCGGACGCGGCCGCACGTGCTCTCGGAGCGTGAGGAAAAGCTTCTTGCGATGCAGGGAACGTTTGCCGGGACGGCGGGCAAGGTGTTTCGGCAGCTCACCGACGCCGATCTGAAGTTTGGTGCGGTCGCCAATGGACGGGGAGAGCAGGTCGAGCTCTCCAATGCCACGTTCGTCACGCTCCTTCACGACACCTCGCCCGGGGTTCGTCGCACGACGTTTCATCAGTTCTATGATCAGTATCAGGCCCATGCCAATACGCTGGCCGCGACGCTCTCCGGTTCCAATGAGCGAGACGTCTATGCGGCGCGGGTGCGGAACTATCCCAGCGCCGTCGAGGCGGCGCTCTTTGCCGACAACGTGCCGCTGGCCGTCTATGATCAGCTGATCGCCGCGGTGCGGGCTCACCTGCCGGCCGTCCATCGGTACTACGATCTGCGGAAGCGGGTGCTCGGGCTCGATGCGATCCACCACTACGACTGCTACGTGCCGCTCGTGCCGGAGTTGGAGCAGCGGCATACCTGGGAGCAGGCGGTCGCTGTCGTGATCGAGTCGCTGCGGCCGCTCGGGCAGGACTACTGCACGCGGCTGGAGCAGGGTTTGCGGGGCCGCTGGTGCGACCGCTATCCCAACACGGGGAAGCAGTCAGGTGCCTTCAGCTCAGGAACCTACGACTCCGACCCTTATATCCTGATGAATTTTCAGGAGGAGGCGATCGAGCACGTCTTCACGCTGACTCATGAGGCCGGCCACTCGATGCACACCCGGATGTCGAGTGAGGCTCAGCCCTACCAGTACTCCGGCTACACGATCTTCGTGGCCGAGGTGGCCAGCACGTTCAACGAGCAGCTGCTCACGCGGCTCCTTCTTCAGCGGGCCGCTTCACCCCTGGAGAAGGCGGCGATCATCTCCCGCGAGATCGACTCGATCCGGGCGACGATCGTGCGGCAGACGATGTTCGCCGAATTCGAGCGAAAGAGCCACGCGTCGGTGGAGGCGGGCGAGCCACTCACGCTCGAGCGGATCCGGGCCATCTACCGCGACTTGCTCGACGCGTACTTTGGCCCACGGTTTGCGATCGACGCCCAGCTGGAGCTGGAGTGCCTGCGAATTCCGCACTTCTACAACGCCTTCTACGTGTACAAGTACGCCACCGGCCTGGCGGCCGCGATCACGCTGGCCAAGAAGGTCGCAGAAGGAGGACCCGCGGAACTGGCCGCCTATCAGGCGTTCCTGCAGGGCGGCTGTTCGAAGTGGCCGCTCGATCTTCTGCGAGATGCCGGCGTTGACCTCGAACAGCCCGAGCCCGTCGGCACGGCTCTGACCCGGTTCGGTGAACTGGTCGACGAGTTGGATGGGTTACTGTGAGAGGCGGCGGGCGAGGGTGACGAGGGTTCGCACGAGGGTGCCCGTACCGCCGCCGTCGATCCATGGCTTCGGCTTCTCCGCGAAGGCCGGTCCAGCAATGTCAATGTGCGTCCACGGGATGCTGCCCACGAACCGCTCCAAGAACTTGGCGGCCGTGATCGCGCCCCCCCAGCGGCCTTCGCCGACATTCTTGATGTCGGCCACCTCACTTTTGATCTGCTCGTCGTACTCGGGAAACATTGGCAGTTGCCAGACCGGCTCCCCCATGGCTCGGGCGGCGTCGGCAACGGCGTCGCACAGCAACTGGTCGTTGGTAAAGAGCCCCGCCACGTCGAGGCCGAGGGCCACTACGCAGGCGCCGGTGAGCGTTGCCGCATCGACGATTCGCTGCGGACCGAGGCCGCGGACTACGTCGAGCACGTCGGCCAGAACCACGCGGCCCTCGGCGTCGGTGTTGTGGATCTCGATCGTCGTGCCGCTGCGGGCGGTGATCACGTCGCCGAGTTTGTAGGCAGCCGGACCGGTCATGTTTTCGACAAGGCCGATCGCGGCGACCAGATTGATCGGCAGTTTCAGGGCCGCGATCGTGGCGGCGGTGGCGAGCATCGTCGCCCCGCCGGCCATGTCACACTTCATCGTCAGCATGCCCTCCGACGGCTTGAGCGACAGGCCACCGGAGTCGAAGGTCACCCCCTTGCCGACCAGCGCCAGATCGGGCGGAGCATCACCGCCTCGGCCTCGGTACGTGAGGAGTACCAGTCGGGGTGGACGGGCACTGCCGCGGCCGACGGCGAGCATCGCCCGGCAGCCTTCACGGGAGAGTTGATGCTCGTCCCAGATCTCGACCTGCATCCCGGTCTGCCCGGCGACCGTGGCCGCCTGCTCGGCAAACGATTCCGGGTAGAGGTCATCGGGTGGCAGGTTCACCAGGCGGCGGGCGAGGTTGACGCCGTCGCCGAGGACTGTGCCCTGGGCCAGTGCCTCGGCTGAGGCGCCAATCCAGAGCGTCTCACCAAAGGGCGTTCGCTTCTTCTCCGCACGGTAGAGATCCTGGCCCACCATGCCGGTGATCGCTCCGGCCACAGCCTGCTCAGCCTGCGCATCCGACCAGGAACTCTCCGGGAGAAACGCCACCTTCGCCCGCGGCCTGGCGGCCACGACGCGCGCGGCCGTGGCAGCGGCGCGAAAGCAGGTGCCGAGATCCACGTCTTCCCGCTTTCCCAAGCCGACCACGAGCACCTGGCCGGCCTTGAGACCGGGAGGCGCCAACAGGGGCACGGTCTCATACCGTTTCCCCGTGATATCACCGCTGTCAGCCAGCCGCGTGAGGAGACCGCCAGTCGCCCGATCGACCGCGGCCGCCATCCCAGCAGCCACGCCCCCTTCGGTCATGAAGACAACGACCACGTCGGCCTCGATTGTTTCCGGCGCCGCCGCCGGCGCCGCATGCACCGTCGCTGCCCGCGTTCCCAACATCATCTCACGCGTCATGCCAATGCTCCTTGAAGGGTCGCAGTGTTGTACCGATTTTCGTCCAGGCTAGCACACGAACCGAGGGAGGCTCGGGGGTCGGCGAACGCTCGAGGAGCCTTGGCGTATCCTCGCCCGGCGACGAGACTTTTGCCGCCCCCGAGCCGGTTTTCTGACAAGTCGTTAGCTTGTCAACCAGGTTTGTTACCGCAAAGCCGCCCTCCCAGCAGTGTCAACAGCACTGGCAGGACGACGAGATTTCCGAACAGGCCGCCGATGAGCGTGAGGCAGGAGAGCGTGCCGAAGGAGACGGTCGGGATGAAGCCGCTCGTGGTGAGGGCAAGAAACCCCACCACCAAGGCCAGCGTCGAAAAGATCATCGCCCGTCCGGCCGTCTGGTGGGCCGTCTCGAGGGCCGCGTGAAAGGCGTCGCCGTTGTGCAGGCGATGGCGGAAGGCGGTGATGTAATGGATCGAGCTGTCGACCGAGAGGCCCATTGAGACCGCGGCGATCATGGCCGTCCCCATGTTGACGGGCGTGCCGATCCAGCCGAGCAGGCCGAGGACGACGAAGATCGGCAGGGCGTTGGGGACCAGTGACACGAGCCCGAGGAGGGGGCTTCGAAAGGCCAGCGACAGCAGGAGAAAGATGCCGGCGGCGGCGAGCAGGAACGTGAACCATTGGTCGGAAATCATCCGATCGACGAGCTGGGCCAGGAGCACGAAGAAGCCGGTCACTTCACCAGGCGGCTCGTCATCGTCACCGGGAAACTCCTCCGCCACCACCTGCCGCACCTGGGCGATGATCGATCGCTTCACCTCCGCCGGCTGCCGTTCCCGGGCCCGCAGCATGACCCGCAACCATCGCGAGCCGTCACGCGGATCGGTGCCGATGAGAGAGCGACCCAGCTGGGGAAGCTGGGTCTCCAAGAGTGAAATGGCCCGGGAGATAATCCAGCTACCGAGCCTCGTCTCCTCGAGCCGCTCCAGCGACACCGGCGACACCGCCGCCATCACGTCGGCCACGCTCATCACCTTGGTGAGGGCCGGCACCTGATCTCCGGCGGGGCCGGCTACCGTCACGTCGTCGCGAAGCCGCTTCTCGAGGCGGGCCACCCGCGACAGTGCCGTGCCGTCGATGTCTTCGCCGACTGGCACGAGCACGTCCCATACGCCGGCGCCGCCCAGCCGCGACTCGATCATGTCGTAGGATGCGACAATGGGGCTCGAGGCACGAAAGTTCTTGGTGAAGTCCGTCTCCACGGTGAGCCAACGCATGCCGGCCACGGCCACGGCCACCATCGTGATCGCCGCGCCAAGGATCGGCAGCGGATGGCGGACAATCCATTTCACAAGGGCGTCGAGGCCGCGTTCCAACGCCCCCTCACCCCAGGCCTGACGCGGGTCGCTCGTGAATCGGCCGGCCAAGGCCAGCCACGGTACCACAAGGGCCACCGCCACGAGCACCATGCCGGCGCCAATCGCCGTCATGATTCCGAAATCGTGGACCGGACCGACGCGGCTGGAAATGAGGGCACCGAAGCCGATCACGTCTGTGGCGATCGCGCCGACCACCGGCCAAAAAAGTGTGGCAAACGTCCGCACAAGAGCCGTCTCTGGATCGAGCCCTGCTTCGCGGTGCTGGCGGAAGCCGATGATGACATGAACCGTGGTCGCGATGGCCACGACCGTCACCATCGCCGAGAGCATCGTCGAGACCATCGTCAGTCGCAGGCCGGCGACGGCGAGTATGCCGCGGGTGCTCCAGAGGGCGAGGAGCACGACGGCCAACGGCGCGATCAGCCAGCGAATGCTCCGAAAGCAAATCAGCAGCACGAGTCCCGCCAGCAGGCCAGCCGTGGTGCCCAAGAGGTTGCCGTCGCGCTGGAGCATGGCGAAGCCGTCACGGAGCATCACTGGTTCACCGGCCACCGTCCCCGCAGGAAACTCCCGCATGCAACTCCGAATTTCGTCGATCGCATCGGCCCGCGAGGTGGTGCGGGTTGTCAATGCCGATGTCGAGTCGTCAGGCGGCTTGAGCACACAGACCACCGCCGCCGTACGACGATCGGTACCCAACGCGTAGCCCTCCATGAGGGTGATAAGCTTGCGGGCGGTGGGACTCTCCTGGATGTCGATGATTCTGTTGCCAAGCGGTGTACTCGCCAGGCTCGTGGCCGATGAGACGGCGGAAAGCTCCCCGAGCCTGGTGGTGAGCGAGCGGAGGCGATCGATGCCGGCGGCCGTGAAGAGGTCGGGATCGTCGTAGGCTGCCAGCACGACCTCGCTCGATCCAAAGGCTCTGGCCATACGGCGGTAGGGGACAAGCGCCGGATCGGCCCGATCGAACATCGTGTCGATCGACTTCACAAACTCCAACCCTCGGGACCGCTCCACCGACACGACTGCCAAGGCGACCGCGGCGACTGCCAACAGGC
>JBIKNV010000184.1:0-5796 GCA_044358475.1 Pirellulales bacterium
TACCAGGAAGCCCCGGGCGCGAGCCCGGGGGCTGAGTGTGGGATGCGGCTCGGCAAGATGCACAAACCCTGCCGATTCGGCGGATCGTGATCATGCTGCCGGGCGGTCTGTAACGATTCTTCCGAGAGTGCGTGCGATCCTGCGGATGGCGATGGGCCTGCTCCTCGCCGGCTGGGCCGGGGCGATCGCGGACCGCGCCAGCGGTCAGGCACCCGGCATGTCCGACGTTCCACCGGAAGACGTGCGGCTGAGCTGGGAGGAAAACGGCTACGAGAGTGGCCCCGACCGGCGGCTGCCTCTACCCCGGCTCGAGGCCCGTGACATCTACACCTACGGCTGGATCGAGGCCGGCATCGGCGGCAACAACTGGGGCAGCCCGTTCAACGGCCCGATCACGATGAACGACCGCAATTGGCAGGGGCAGGTCAATCAGATCTACCTGGTCAACGAGCGTGTCGCCGACACTTCCGATGGCGGCTGGGATTGGGGCTGTCGCGTCGATCTGCTCCTGGGCACCGACTCCTTCTATACGACAGCCCGCGGCCTCGATGCCTACCCCTACCAGGACTACGGCATCGACAACGTCGCTGCCTGGTCGTTCACGAAGGACTACGGTCTCGCGATGCCGCAGCTCTATGCCGATCTGGCCTACGGCGACCTCACGCTCCGCTTCGGCCACTTCTACAGCATCCTTGGCTACGAGCAGGTGCCGGCGGTGGGAAACTTCTTCTACACCCACTGCTTCTCGATGCAATTCTCCCCCTTCACGTTCACCGGCTTCTACGGGACGTGGGAGGTGGCCGAGGGCGTCACGCTCTACTCCGGCATGCATACCGGCTGGAACAACTTCACCGACCCGATGCCGACCAGTGGCAACTGGGCGATCGTAAACCGCGAGTATCCCGGCTCCGGCAGCACAGCCGCCTTCCTCGGCGGCATGACGTTCGAAAACACCGACCAGACGCAGACGCTCGCCATCATGGCCACCAGCGGCAACGAGCTCACGTCGCTTGGCACGAATCCCGCCGACGGGTCGCTGGTGGGCAATCGTTCGCTCATCAGCACCGTCTACACCAACCGCCTCACCGACCGGCTCACCTACGTCTTTCAAAACGACAACGCCTGGCAGTTCAACGCCGACGTCGCGCCGGGCAATGCGGGGCAGCCGGCGGGCCTCGCCCAGTGGTACTCGTTCAACCACTATGTGTTCTGGAAATTCTCTGACACATGGCTGGGGGGCCTGCGGCTGGAATACTTCCGCGACAACAACGGCTACATCGTCGCCGCGCCGCTGCGAAACCAGGCCCAACTCGGCAACCCTGGCTATGACACCAGTGGCTTCGCCGGAAATTTCTGGGAGCTCACGCTCGGCCTCAATTACTACCCGAATGAGAACTGGGTGATTCGGCCGGAGCTGCGGTATGACTGGTTCTCGCCCAATACGTCGTCAACGCCGCTCCCCTACGGCAAGCCGCTCGGCCAGGCGATTGGCGCGGGGGGCAATCAATACGGCCAGTTCTACGCCGGCTGCGACGTCGTGTTTCAGTTTTGACGTCATCCCGCCGGCGTGCGCCCCCGCCCAGGAAGCACCGGGCGCGAGCCCGGTGGACTGCGGCGCCGCTGGCTGGTGCGTCGTCCCGCGGGCTCGCGCCCTGCGGCTGGCTGTATGAAACCCTCGCCATCGTGGCCTCGGGTTTCTTGGCGAACGTCCGTTCGCTCTTGTACGCCCGCCCTCCAGGCGGGCAGTGTCATTCGCCAGCCAGCCCCGGGCGCAAGCCCGGGGGCCTGCAGCGGCGTTGGCCGGTGCGTCATCCCGCCGGCGTGCGCCTGGCGGCTGAGCGTGGTGCTCAGGTTCCTGGCTTGATCTTCCGCCGGTGGATGCGAAAGATTCCGCGTCCGGGCCAGCGAAGGCGCGGGTTTCTGCAGGGACGTCTTCACCTATCACCCTGCAGGAGATTCCCACCATGAGCGACTCCACGATCAGTGCCGCCGAAGGTGCGACCGCCGCCATCATGAAGGCCGACCACGAACGGTGGCTGTCGGGACTGGCCCAGTGGCGTACCGACATGCACCGCTGGGAGGCCGAGCACCGCGCAGCGATCGCCCGGCTGACAGAAGTGCAGCATGCGATCGAAGAACACGGTCGCTGTCTCGACGAGCACGCGATCGACTTCGTCCGGATCGAAGAGGCGGTGGCCAGCCACGAGTGCCTCATGAATGGCGAAGCAGGAGAGCTGATGGGGCTGCCCGACGAGGCGACGATTCAGCGTCACCGCAAACAGGAGGCAGCCTTCTGCCGCCATGCAAACGCCCATGGCCGGATCGCCCGCCACCACGACGCCTTCATGGAGTGCATGCGGGCGCTCGAGGCCGCCGCCGCCGCGGCGATGTGATGCCCTCGTGGGCTGGGCATGGTTGCCTGTGGATGGGTAGCATGCAAAAAAGGATGACGGCGTAACGTCTGTCCGAGTGTTGTATGGCTCACCGCATTTCCGATCTCGTTTCGCAACTCGCCGCTGCCGACGCTGATACCCGGGCGGCGGCGGCGGAGTCGCTCGGCCAGATGGCGGCCGATGCGGCGTTGGCGGCGGTGCCGCTCGTGGAGGCCTGCCGCGACGATGACGAACGCGTGCGGGAATGGGCGGTCGCGGCGCTGGAAGACCTGGGGTCGCCACCGGAAGACGCGGTGAAGCCGTTGACTTTGCTGGTCGGCGACAAGAATCCGCTCGCGGGGTACTGGGCGGCCACGCTCCTGGGGCGGTGTGGTGAAGCGGCGGCGGGTGCCGTGGACGCGTTGGCGAAGGTCGTTGATTCCGGCGCCGATCGTGCGGTACGGCAGCGGGCGGCGTGGGCGCTCGGGCAGATCGGCCCTGCGGCGTCGGCAGCCCGCGGTGTTTTGGAAAAGGCTGCGGGCGATGCCGACCCGCGAGTGGCCCGACTAGCGAGCGAGGCGCTGGCGGGTTTGTAGGGAGCGACAGCCCTGGCGACCTGACCAATGCGAGGCTTTCCTGCCGATAAACCCCGGCAGGGGGGCCGCGGGTGGCGAAGAAGAAGAAGTCGGTCATCAAGAAGTCGACGTCTTCGCTGACGTCGCTGTGGCTCTCGCTCACGTCGATCCTGTCGCTCGTGGGTGGCACGGGCGTATCGGGCTGGGTGAATCCCGACCTGCCCGTCATCGGGCCGATCGTGGCGTCGTTCATGTCGACGCCTGGCGACTTGTCCGCGGCTGCGCCGCCGGGCAGCCCGGCCGGCGGGATGCAGCCCATGCAGCCTGGCGTGATGCCGGCTGGCACCGTGGCCGGGGCAGGGGAGCAATGGGGGGCGGCCTCGCCGACCACGCCCGCCGTGCCGCAGCGGCCAATGGCACCGGGCAGCCCGCCGTTGGCATCGATCTCCTATGCGCCCGCGGTGCCACCTCCTCCGCCCCCACCGCCGACGGCTGGCGGTAAGCCGCCCGATGCCTTGCTCATCTGCAGCTTCAACATCCAGGTGTTTGGCGAGTCGAAGCTCGCCAAACCGGAGGTGGTGGCGGTGCTCGCCCGTGTCGTGCGGATGTTTGACATCGTGGCGATCCAGGAGGTGCGGGCGAAGTCCGACTCGGTGGTGCCGACGTTCGTGCAGGCGGTGAATGCCGACGGCAGCCGCTACCACTGGGTGATCGGACCGCGGCTGGGCCGCACGGTGAGCAAAGAGCAATACACGTTCGTCTACGACACGGGTCGCGTCGAGGTCGATCCGTCGTCGGTGGGCACGGCGCCCAACCCCGGTGACAAACTCCACCGACCGCCGATGTTCGCCCGGTTTCGCACGCGGGCCAATCCGCCGGAGTCGGCGTTCACGTTTTGGATGGTCGATATCCACACCGATCCGGACGAGGTGCCGCAGGAGGTCGATGCGTTGGCCGACGTGTTCGTCGCGATGCAGCATGCCCGGCCCGATGAAGACGACGTGATCCTGCTGGGTGATCTCAATGCCGCGCCCAACCAGTTCGGCCGGATCACCCAGATCCCGAACATCGGCTGGGCGGTGTCGGGCACGACGACCAACACCCGCCGCAACAAGACCTACGACAACATCATCTTCAGCCGGACGGCGACCGCGGAATACCTGGGGCGGTGGGGCGTGCTCGATCTGCAGAGCACGTTTGGGCTGTCGCTCGACGACGCGCTCAAGGTGTCGGACCACAACCCCGTGTGGGCAGCGTTCTACCCGTGGGAGATCCGCCGGTAGCCTGTCACCCCTGTCCCACCCGCAGCCCAGCCCACACGGCCACGAGGCCGAGCACGTTGGTGGCGACCATATTCGCCAGCGCCATCGCGGGCCGGCCGCTGCTCAGCATCTCGGCCGACTGAAATGCAAAGCTCGAATAGGTCGTGAAGCCGCCGAGGAGGCCGACCAGGAGAACCACCTCCAGCTCGGTGGGCATGGCTCGCGTGCGGAAGACCGCGAAGATCGCGCCGAAGGCAAACGAGCCGACCACGTTCACGAAGATCGTGCCCCACGGGAAGCCGGGGCCGAGCAGCTTGGCGGCGAGCGTGGTGCAGCCAGCGCGCAGGAGCGTGCCGACAGCCCCCGCGGCGCCGATCAGCAGGGCATTCACGATCACAGGCATCAGGGCTCCTTGTCACTCTTCAGGGCGGGCTCATCCAGGCAAGCTGCGTAAGACGGTCAAAACCAAACCGTCACCGGCTCACGTGCGTATAGTTCACCACTGGCCCGAGAAACCGACAACCACAGAGGGTTGAATCATGGATCCGCACTTCAACGAGTATCTGGCGGCGGTGGCAGGAATGCAGGAAATGTACGGCGAGGCGGCTGACGACATGCCGACCGATTTTCAGCAGGCAATCGTCACCGAGGTGGCGGCAGCGGTCGCGTGAGGCTGTCGTCAAGCCAGCCGCAGGGCGCGACGTGGTTCCGCACACAGCCGCAGGGCGCCAGCCTCCCCCCAGCCAGCCGCAGGGCGCGAGGCCTCCCACATCAAGCCGCAGGGCGCACGCGTTCCCCAGGCAGCCGCAGGGCGCCAGCCCGCGGGATGACGCGCCAACCAGCGCCGCTGCAGGCCCCCGGGCTTGCTGGTGGATGACACTGCCCGCCTGGAGGGCGGGCTTACGAGAGCGAACGGATGTTCGCGAAGAAACCCGAGGCCAGGATGGCGAGGGTTTCGTAAAGCCAGCCGCCAGCCCCATCCCACACACAGCCGCCAGGCGCAAGCCCATCCCACACACAGCCGCCAGGCGCAAGCCGGCGGGATGGCGGAGTTCCCCGAGTAGGATCACGCACTATGGCGTTTTCCCTGGGGAAAATAGGGGATGGCGTTGGAAGGTGACGCAGAATCCGACGCAGCGGGAACTCCGCAGGAGGCCGCACGCTGGTGTCGGCCGGCATGCCGCAAAGCGAACGCGATCTGCTCTTCTGTGAAAATGGGTAGAACGTCAGCCGTAGTGATGAAGACCAAACTCATGCAGACACTCAGCTCGTTCGCTCTCGCCGCCGTGCTCATGCACGCTGGGTTGGCCTCCGCGCAGTCCGCCCGCTTCGAGGCCTTGAGCAATCTTCCGTTCGCTGAGAACCGGCCCACGCGGGAGACGGCGCACGCCCTGCGCGACGAACTGCTGTTTCAGCGGGCGACGCAGACGTATCTCTGGGCCCTGCCGTTGATCAACACACTCGGAATGAAGGTCGGCTCGGAAAAGGTCTTCGGCGCCGGTTACCACGTCCTGCCGATCTGGAAGAAGCGTCTCGACGCGAAGACCCTGATAACGACCCCCAACTCCGATGTCATCTATGCCATGG
>JBIKNV010000185.1:0-5787 GCA_044358475.1 Pirellulales bacterium
TCGCAGAAATAGAAATTTCCCGCGGTGTCGGTGCAGGGGGCGTCGGCGAAGCCAAGACCGTCGGCTACGACGGTCCACGCTTCGCCGGAAATCAGTTGCCGCCGGAGGGGGCGATCACCGCCGAGCGGAGCCGCCGCGTCGAACGGGGCGTCATGCGACTCGTCGCGCCACAGCCAGGTGAGTGCCTCGATGAACAGTTCGCCGCCGTGCTTGCCGTTGTGCCCGAACCCCTCGGCATAGTCGAACCGCACGTCGTAGCCCATGAACTCGAGCGCAGCGGCCATCTCCTGATTCGCGAGCGGCCAACTGCCGTGGAGGTTGTCGAGATCGCCGCTCGCGTCTTCCAAGTACACGCGGATCAGCTTGGGCTCCGTCTTGCGGATGACTGCCGGATAAATGTCACCGCCGCGGATGTTTGTAAAGCTGCCGATGTGGCTCATGACCTTGCCAAACTGGTCGGGCCGCTGCCAGGCCGCCGTGAAGGCACAGATGCCCCCTGACGACATGCCACAGATGGCCCGCTGCGCCGGGTCGGCCGAGACGTTCAGATCCTGGAGGGCGACGGGCAGCAATTCCTCGATGAGAAACCGCACGTAGCGATCCGACAAAGAATCGTACTCGAATGATCGAATGCTCTGCGGCTTCGCCCTGTCTCTCGTTGGCGGCACGACACCTGGATTGACGAACACGGCGACCGTCACCGGCATCGCCCCCTTGTCGATCAACGCGTCAAACGCCGCCGCGGCCCTAAAGGCCCCGTCGGGCTTGGCATACGCAGCACCATCCTGAAACACCATGAGCGCCGCCGGAGCTGCGGCCGTATACCCCGCCGGCACGTAGACTTGATACTCGTGCCTCGCACCGGGGAACAATCGGCTCTCGGTCAAAACACCCTTGGTGAACCTGCCCTGAGGCCCGGTTTCCGCCGCGTGGCTCGACACACCGGTGATCACCGCAACCACGACGGCCACTCGAATGAGATTCATGAAGCGGATACCTCCCGCAGGACTGACACGGTCCGCTGTCCCGACAACACCTGGCCGAGAATATAGCCGACGACCGCGAAGCCGAGGCCCCAAAAGTCGGACGGGATCGTGGTGAGCGTGGAAAAAACTGGCTCCGGAATGCGGCCATCGAGATGCTCCACCGTGAAGGCCGCCAGCCATGCCGCGAAACCCAAAAGCATCGACAGCACCGCCGCAAGCTGTCCGCGAGGCCGCCCGTAGATCCCCATGGTGACCGGCACGAACAGCGCGACGAGCTGGATCGAGAGCGCGACGTCGAGTAATTCCATGAGTGACTTGCCCCACATCGCCATCGCGATGCCGCCAAGTGACACCACAACCACACACAGTCTGTCGCGGAGCAGAGGCCGACTGGCGAACACCGTCAACCTGGCAAACAGGTTGTGGCCAAGGATCGTCGCCGGGGCCAGCACGGCGCTCGTCGCCGTCGAAACCACCATCGACACGATCGACACGACAAACACCACGAGCATCCCGGGAGAGAGGTAGGCCCCCGCGAGGAAGCCGACCGGGTCGATGTCGATGCCCGGATGAGTCACCAGCGACGCCAGACCGATCGTCACCGGGATCATCCCGAAGAAAAAGTAGACGACGCCCGCCAGAATGCACGCGTGCATCGCCGTATCGGCGCTCTTCGAGGCAAACACCCGCTGCTGCAAATCCTGACCCGGAATGTTGCCAAAGAGACCGGTGGCCCATGTCCCCAGCCAGGCGAGGAGCACCGTCAGCGACATCTCCGCAGGCACCAGCCGGAGATGATCGGGGTGGTGCTGCGCCACGTGAGAGAAAACCGTCCACAGACCGCGAAGCGGATCGCCGTCGCCAAGCATCGGTTGCGACAGGGTTGCGATGAGGAGGATGATCAGCCCCACGAAGCCGATCATGATCTGGATCGTGTCGGTAAGCGTCACTGACCACATTCCCCCGATCATCGTGTAGATCAGCGTGACGCCCGCGACGATGAGAATCCCGATGCCGAGCGGAATACCGAAGTACAACTCCAGGATCCTGCCGAGCGCCGTGTATTGCAGAGCGATCCAGGAAAAGTATGCCGGCACCTGGATGACAGCGCTCACGATCTCGGCCAGCGAGCCGTATCGCACACGATAGAAGTCAGCCATCGTGAAGAGCCCCATCTTCCAGAGCGGCCGGGCGTAGAAGATGCCCGCCAGCACGAGTGTCGCCGCACACGCAAATGGGTCGAGCACGACGCCCAGCATGCCTTTTTCGCGAGCCCCGCCGGCGGATGCAAACATCGCCGCCGCCCCGAACCAGGTGGCGATCAGCGTGCCCCACGCGAGGAAGAGCGGGAGCCGCCTGCCTGCCACCAGGTAATCGGCTTCATCCTCGACCTTGCCCGTTGCGTAGATGCTGACTGCCAGCAGAAACAAGACATACGCGATCAATGTAGTCCCCAGCAGCCAGACCGCTCCCGGACTGAGGTCGAGCTGTGGGATGGAATTGGCGAGCGTCGGCATCATGCCAAAAGATCGTGAAGGCGGCGGACTGGTTCGAAAGAGAAATTCGCGGAGTCAGGAGTGTACCGCGTGGAGATCGACCCACGATTTGCAGCCGCCGTAGTCGTCGTGCCAGGGGAGTATCAAGGGTTCTGCGAGGGGCCGCACGGCGACCTCGAGCACATGGAGCTCATCCCTCCACCGATGAAACCGCTCCGCCACGACCGCATCAGCCCAGACGTGCCGGCCCCGAAACCGTGCCAAGGCAGTGAGCGATTCCACCCGCGAGGCTCGCAGTACCTCTGCTTCGTGCGTCAGCACGATCGTTCCCTCGGGAGGACGGTCGGCGTCGATTCCCTCGAGGAGATCACTGGCCTCCGGGATCAACTGCTCGGCCGATTGGTGAAGAAATGTCGGCACCAGGAGAAATCGACGATGGTCGACACGGAACGCGCCACCCGGCTCGACGATGCCTCCCTTGCGAAGAATGACATCTTGGCGGCCCGTGGCGAGTGCTCGGCAGATCGCAGCCCATTCTTTCAAGGCGGTCGGCATAGCGTGATGGAAGGACAGACTGAATCGTGTCTTACTGGCCACGGACGAAGATGCCGTCGGCCGTGAACTGCACGATCGGCAGGGCCAGTTTCGGATCGAACACCGCCGTACCTTTCACCACCACCTCGCTCCCCTTCGCGATCCCGAACAACTGCCGCGAATCGATCGGGATCACCTTGCCATCGGCACCGAGGAACTGCACGGCAACCATCGGGGCGTTGGCCTGTTTCTTTTTGCAGAAGGGGCAATTGTCGGCATCGTGTCCTGGCTTCTTGGCATGGTCATCGGCCGGAATCTCCACAAGTACAAACGACGCCTTATTCTCGAGAAACGGCTCCATGCCCTTGGCCCCGAGCCGCCCCGCGACCACGAGCGGTTGCGGCACGTTGACTGGCGCTTTGAGCAGTTGTTGCCTTGCAGCCGTCGGGGTGACCACGCCCGCCGGCTCGGCACCCAGCACCAATTGCTGCCGCACACCGGCGGCATCAACCGCCTCCACTGCCAACGCCACCGAGGGCACGAGGCAGACCAGCACAGCCACCACCAGACGCTTCGAAACGTGATGTCGCATCGTCACTCCTTTATTGATCGGCACCCTCGTCGCCCACCGACTGCTTCGGTCCTTCAGCAGCCTTCTCAACCGCTCCAACAGCATTCGTCGCACCGTTCTGGATGGCGTCAGCAGCCTTCTTGAGTTCCTCGATCGCGGCCTGAATGCGCGGCTCGTGCTCCAGATAGTCGATCGCCTCGCGCACCTTTTCATCCGAGGAGTGGAGGACCGTGTCGAGTTTATCGAAGCAGTCGAAGATCTCGTCGAGGGCCTTCGCTGCGGCAGCCTTGGCGTCGTCAGAGAGCTTGGCCGACCCAACCAGGCGGTGCATGTCTTCGACCAAGTGGCCAACCATGTGCACATGACCATCGGCATCATCGAGATTTTTCTTGCCAAGTTCTTCCTTGACACTCGCGGAAATCTTTACGAGTTCCGCCACAGCGCCGGCGAGCGTGTCGTGAGTTGCATGCTCACCATGGTCATGGTCGTGATCGTGGTCTTCATGGCCGTCTTTCTTGCCATGGTCATGGTCATGATCGTGGTCATGCGACGCCATCGCAGTCGCCGGTTTGGCCTGGGGCGCATTCGCTGGAGCGCACCCGATTGTGAAAAACCCTCCTACGGACATCATCGCGATCAACGCCGCGGTTTCCGAGTGCCACGTGAGCCTCATCATGACCAACCTCCTCGACAAGAGCCGATGACCGGGTTCGTAAATGCAATCCCTGTGCAACAACGATAGTAATCGTAGCGTTGCGGCGAAAAAGAGCCAGCCCGGTTCCCATCAAGCCGCAAGGCGTAAGCCCGCGGGCTGACGCACCAGCCGGCGCCGCTGCAATCCACCGGGCCCGCGCCCTGGTGCTTGTTGGTGGAGGGCTTCCTGGCTTGATCATGTGCGCTGCCCATCCGCGGTTCGATCGCGATCGGCGTCGGCTGAAGGGGCTGGCAACCGGGGCTGCGGCCGCGGCGGCACCACATCGGCCGTCAGGCAGACGAACGACCGTTCGGGGAGCTCCAGCGGCTTCGACACGTTGACCAGAGAGCCAGCACCGCCCGGGTGGATGTCGTGGGGCGGCTGCCTGGCTGTGTCGACGAACACCCGCCAGGGCAGGTCGGCAATCACGCGCGACTGCGGAAAGTGAAACGTGCGGGGCAGGCCGCCGGCATGACAGAAGATAAGAACATGCCGGGGAGTTCCCTCGATGCCGCCAGCCGCGATGTCGGCCGCGTCGTAGAGCTTCTCGGCCGATGGCGCGCTAAAGAAGCAGGTGAGACTTGCATCGGCGGCATACCAGTCGACGTGCGTGCCATCCGGCGAGTACCACTCGACATCGGGCAGCATGCCTTCCGCCGACCGGCCGCCTTCAAGGAACGACCGCCGTCGCAGCGTTGGGTTGTCGAGCCGCAGGCGGATCAATTCCCGAACGAACCGCACGAGATCCTGGTTCGTCTCGACGAGGCTCCAGTCGAACCACGAGATCTCGTTGTCTTGACAGTAGGCATTGTTATTTCCCTGCTGAGTACGGCGACACTCGTCGCCAGACAGCAGCATCGGCACGCCCTGGCTGAGCAGCAGCGTGGCGAACATATTGCGAATCTGCCGTTCACGGAGACCATCGATGTCGGCCCGCTTCGTCGGCCCCTCGATCCCGTAGTTGTCCGAAAAGTTATTGCTATCGCCGTCGCGGTTACCCTCGCCATTGATGTCGTTGTGCTTCTCGCGGTAGCTGACGAGATCGTTGAGCGTGAAGCCGTCGTGCGACGTCACAAAGTTGATCGAATGAAAGGGCTGGCGGCCATCGTCACCGTAGAGATCGCTCGAGCCGGCAAGCCGCGTGGCGAGGTGGCCCGTCTGGGCGAAGTCGCCCCGCCAGTAGCGGCGGACGTCGTCCCGGTAGCGGCCGTTCCACTCGGCCCACCGCATGCTTGCAAAGGATCCCACCTGGTAAGCGCCGGCCGCGTCCCAGGCCTCGGCGATGATCTTCGTGTCGGCGAGCATTGGGTCTTCCGTGATCACCTCGACGATCGGCGGGTTGGGGAGGATGTCGCCGTTACGGTCACGGGAGAGGATGCTCGCAAGATCAAACCTAAAGCCGTCGACGTGATAGGTATGCACCCAATGCCGCAGGCAGCGGAGGATCAGCTCGCGGACGATCGGATGATTGCCATTGATCGTGTTGCCGCAGCCCGTGTAGTTGCG
>JBIKNV010000186.1:0-5736 GCA_044358475.1 Pirellulales bacterium
CAGATCCGGAGCACGACCTGGCGAGCGGCGATTTCATCTCCGATATCCTCCGACACCTGGTGACCATCGGCCTTGCTCGACAGTCGGAGGAGGCTCGCTTCTATCAACGCGTCCCGAAAGACCGGAACCGCGGGAAATTCAGCGGACGTCTGCATGCCCTCCGACATGCAGACGTGGCGAATGTGCTGATCGGGAATCAGCACGTCATAGGCGCTGAATCCATCTGCGGCTGTGATGGACATGGCATGCATCTCACGGTCGCAGGGGAAAAAACCGAGGCTACTCACTGCCGTATGGAAGGCCGTGTCTGTCCCGCGCGTTGTCCAGTCGACATCTGCAGCGCCGGCCACGGTGAGCATGATGTGATGCGTGACGTGGCGGCATTCATGCACGTCAAAGATGCGTGGCGGCTTGACGGCCAACCAGTGCGCCAGCCACGCGTGATGCGGGTACGGGGAGCAAGGAAACGCATCCATTCGCACCGAAACCTCACGCCAGGGGGCCGTCGCGCGGCGCGTCACAACGACTGCCACCACTGCTACAACACTCCCCACGCAGGCATCATCGTAGTCGTGACAGTTGCAAATGGCGAACCGACAGACCGTGCCGAGCGCGTGCCGCCATCGCGCTCTGAATGAAAGACGCGGCAGCGCACGCCTCGTGCAAGACGCAGCCGAGCAGTCACGCTATCGTGCCCCCATTGCCGCACATGATGTGTCGGCGTGCGAGGTAACACGGAGGGAACGATGACAAGCGAAACATTACGGGCACCGTCACAATTCGCCATTCTCGCGCTGGCAGACGTCACGTCTGCGACCGATGCGTTTAACCGTGGCGAGATCAACGTCTTCGACGCGTTGGATTCGATCATTGCCGCAATCGCGGCGTATCAGGCGACATTGCTTCCCGAAGGACGTCGTCATGCCGCCTAGCGGGGAACCAGGCGGCCGGCACGTCCGCATGACGACAGGCTATCCGGAGCCTGATCGGCTGAGGTATCTTATTTCGAAAGGAGGCGAACCTGGCTCCCGCAACGATAGTTGCGGACAGACCACGGTGAAGCAAAGACGCAGTGATCCGCGACACTCCCCACGATCCAGTGCGTTTCGACACGGTCGAGAAGACGCCGGCGGCGCCGGTCGATGCGACGCGGATCATCGGTCCGCAGGACGATGCCCCCACGGCGCTCTACGTCCCGATTCCTGACGACACCATCGCGCGGACCATCCGAGGCCGCTACCGTCTCGTCGCCAAACTCGGCATGGGTGGCATGGGGGTGACGTATCGCGCCTGGGACATCAAGCAGGGGGTGCCGGTCGTCATCAAGATGCCCCGCACCGACGTCCCCAACGCCGAGGAAATCAAGAAGCGATTCACGCGGGAGGTGCGGGCCATGCTCGCGCTGTCGCACGAGCACATCGTGCCGATCACCGATCATGGCGAGGAGGAAGGGTGCCCGTTCGTGGCGATGCGCTTCCTGTCCGGCGGCTCGCTGTCGGAGTATCGGGGCAAGGACGAATTCGGCGAGCCGACGGCCCTGGCGCCATCAACGCTCCATTTTTGGCTTCCGGGCATCGCCAGTGCCCTCGATTTCATCCACTCAAGCGGCCTCCTCCATCGCGACGTGAAGCCAGGCAACATTTTTCTGGACGGTTTTCTCCGGCCATTTCTTGGAGACTTCGGGCTCGCGAAGGTCGTCGACACCACCGTGGGGCTGAGCCATGACCAGACGCTGACCGGCGCCCGCGCGCTGGTGGGCACGCTCGAATACATGGCCCCGGAGCTGTCGAAGCCCATGGCGGTGCCGGACGGCCGCGTCGATCAGTACGCCCTGGCGGTCACGGTCTACGAGATGCTCGCCGGCCGCAAGCCGTTTCGTGGTGAGGTCGCCAACATCATCGTCGAGCATGCATCGAAGGCGCCGCCGCCCCTTCGGGAACTATGTCCGGACGTACCCAGACGCCTGGCTGAGGCGGTGCACCGGGCCCTCGCCAAGAATCCCACGGACCGGTTTGCGACCTGCGGAAAGTTTGCCGCCGCCGTGCTCGCCGAGGCTCCGCTCCTGAAGATCGACACGACCCGGGCGCGGCTGCTGTGCCCCAGTTGCCGGGGAATTCTTCGAGTGTCGACGACGACGGCCGGCAAGCGGGGCACCTGCCCGCGCTGCCGCTCATCGATCGTCGTCGCGGACGACCTCGGCAGTCTCTGGCTGAGTGGTGAAGACACGAGCTCGGCGACGCTCGCCGACCAGCTCGTGTTCATGACGGAAGATTCGCATGCGAGCCAGACAAGGAGACGACCACGCATTCGCCACGCTGGGGGCGGGCCGTGGGACTGGCCTCTTGCGCAGTGGGCCGCGGTCGGCACCTCGATCGTCATCGGAATCGCCATCGGGCGTCTCACGATGGGGGCTCGGCAGCCCGCGGCCACCCAACCGCAGAAACTGCGGGACCTTGACGAGACCGCAGCCGCAGAGCCGACCTTTCTCAGTCAGTTCGATGAGCTTGCGACGTCGCATGCTGAGGTCGTGGACAAGCTTCAGAAGGAGCTCGAAACCGCGAAGGCCGCCCTCGACGCGGCCACCGTACGGATCCGAAACCTCGAGCGGCAGAAGCAGTAAAACACGCTGCTGCTCATCGCCGCGGAACATGCCGGACGGCTACCGCGGCGGTGGAGAACGGTCACTCAAACCGAAACACACCCTGGCCCGTCGGGGAGGCCGTGGTGAGGTAGACCTCGCCGGCTTCGTCCTGGCCGAAGCCGAAGACGGGCAGCCCCTGCCAGGGGATCGACCAATTGGAAATCGTCTGGGTGTCGTCGTCGAGCTTGAGAGCCCAGACACGGCCGGTCACATGGTCACCGTAAAGATAGGCACCGACGAGCGCGGGCCGATCTGATGGTCGTATTGCCACAGCGGTGGCCGGGAGGGGTCGGCCAGATCGTCTGCCGTCTTCGACCCGAAGGGGAGCAGGCCCTCGAACCGGCTCCAGCCGTAGTTGGCACCCTTCTCGACGATGTCGATCTCCTCCCACAGTTCCTGCCCCACGTCAGCCGCCCACAGCCGGCCCGTCTCACGGTCGCAGGTGATCTGCCACGGGTTGCGGAAGCCGTAGGCGAAGATCTCCGGCTTCGCGCCGGGCCGGTCGACGAAGGGATTGTCGGATGGAATCGCGTAGGCCTTGCCTTCCGCACGGCCGTCGACATCGATGCGAAGGATCTTGCCGAGCCAGGTGCCGAGATCTTGCCCGGCATCGAGTGGGTCGTTGCGGCTGCCGCCGTCGCCGAGGCCGACGTAGAGATAGCCGTCGTTACCAAACGTGATCGAGCCACCGTTGTGGTTCGAGAAGGGCTGGTCGATGGTGAGGAGCACCTCCTCACTCGTCGGATCGGCGCGGTCGGGATCGTCGCGTTGCACGCGGTACCGCGACACGACCTCCGTGAGTGGCTGCGACTTCAGGCTGTAGGAGACGAAAAACTCGCCGTTCTCCTTGTGCCGCGGATGAAAGGCGAGGCCGAGCAGGCCCTCTTCGTTGGCCTTGCCCCACGGGGCTGCCTGCGGCCGCAGATCGAGGAAGAGCTTGGCATCATTCGAGCCGGGCTTGAGCACATGGATCATGCCCCCCTGATCGAGCACAAACCGCCGCCCCGAGCCGTCGCCGGCATGCGTGACCACCAGCGGCCGCAGCGGCGCGACCGGCTTGCCGTCGTCGGACTCCGGCGACCATCCTTCCCAGGTCGCGTTCGGGAAAGCCGGCACGAGTTTCACATCGAGCGCGCCATCGACCGGGTTGGGCACGTGCTCGCCCGGCGTGAGTTCGCGGACCTTGATCGAGCGGAAGGCCACTTCGTCGCCGTGGTCCTGCAGACAGAGGTGGCCGCGGGGCGCCTTTCCGAAGCCGGGAAACATGGCGAACTTGCTCTTGGCCACGCGGTCGTTCCAGTCCTTGTTGCCCTTGTTGAATCGGTAGTAATTGATGCCGTTGATGCAGACCTCGCCGGAGTCGGGGGCGACCCGCAGGTAGACGTGGTTCCACTCGCCTGCCGGACGGGTGGCGTCGGGATCGGGAACGGTGCGGCCCGCAGCCTCCTCGGCCTTTTTCACCCAGGCCGGCACGAGCGGCTTATACAGCTGGTACAGAAAGCCGGCCTTCTGGCTTTCGCGGCCATCGACATTGTCGAGGATCTGCACCTCGGGGCCGGTCATCCACGGCGCGGGGGCGTCTTCGGTCACGTGAAACATGATGCCGCTGTTGCCGGCGGGGGCGATGCGGTATTCGAGCTGGAGCTCGAAGGCATCGAACTGGTCACGGGTGACGATGTCGCCAGCGCCGCGACGGGTGAGCGTGATCGCACCGTCTTTCACCTGCCAGCCGTCGTTGAGCGAGTCTTTGCGGTAGTTGCGAAAGCTGTCGGCGGTAGTGCCGTCGAAGAGGAGCCGCCAGCCGGAGCGTTGCTCGGCCTCGGAGAGAGTATTGGGCTCCTGGGCGAAGCAGACGAGCGGAACGACGACGAGGAGCGCGGCAGTGAAGGAGGTGCGCATGGGAGTTGTTGCCGAGAAGAGTTTCGGTGGATCGACGTAGTGTAACCCCCACATAGCCGCCAAGCGCAAGCCGGCGGGATGACGCGCCAACCGACGCCGCTAAAGCCCCCGGGCTCGCGCCCGGGGCTTCCTGGTGGAACGTCCACAAGCCGGCGGGATGACGCGACAACCGACGCCGCTAAAGCCCCCGGGCTCGCGCCCGGGGCTTCCTGGTGGAACGTCCTTAAGCCGGCAGGCCTGCTCCCGTGCTACGCCAGCACCTCCTCCGGGGATTTCCCCGCGGCGCGGAGGTCGCGGATCGCGAGGCCCCCGGTCCGCTTCGCCAGCCGATTGCCGGCGGCATCACAGACCAGCGGCGTGTGACACCAGGCCGGGGGCATCCAGCCGAGGGCCTCGTAGAGCAGCAGTTGACGGGCGGTGCTCGTGAGGAGGTCTTCTCCGCGAACCACCTCCTCGATCTCCATCGCGTGGTCGTCGGCCACGACGGCCAACTCGTAGGCCGGCAGGGCGTCGCGGCGCCAGACGACGAAGTCACCGAAGTCGACGCCGGCTGTGCGGCGGACCGTGCCGCAGAGGGCGTCTTCAAATTCGATCACGCGACCGTCGGGCACCTTGAACCGCCAGGCCACCGGGCCCGGTTCACGGGCACGCGGCCACGAGGCGGGGCGGAGGGAGACGGGAAAGATCGATTCGCCCGGCGCCGTCGCCCCCACATAGCCGCCAGGCGCCAGCCGGCGGGCTGCGCCATCAGCCGGCGGGCCGACGCAAAAATCAGCGCCGCTGCTGCCCCCGGGCTCGCGCCCGGGGCTTCCTGTCGTCGCCCCCACATAGCCGCCAGGCGCCAGCCGGCGGGCTGCGCCGCCAGCCAGCGCCCCCTGCATACTCTCATGCGGCGCCGACGCGGCCTCGTCGACGTCTTTCCGGGAATGGGGGCTCGGGTAGATCACGCCGGCCGCCTCCAGCCTTTGCCACACGTCGAGGTAGCATTCGGTCCGCTCGCTCTGCCGGTAGGGTGCATGAAGGCCGCCCACGCCGGGGCCCTCGGTCCAGGTCAGGCCCAGCCACGAGAGGTCGTCGAGGGCGGCGGTGACAAACTCCTCCCGGCAGCGTGGGCCATCGAGATCCTCGATCCGCATCACGAGCCCGGCACCGGCGGCCCGTTCGGCAGCGATGGCAAACGTCCGAGCATGCCCGAT
>JBIKNV010000189.1:0-5707 GCA_044358475.1 Pirellulales bacterium
ATCGCCGAGGATCTGGATCTCCACGTGCCGCGGCCGCTCGATGTATTTCTCGATGTAGATGCCGGGATTGCCGAAGGCTGCCATGGCCTCGGCCGAGGCCTGCTGCCAGGCACTGGCCAGGGCGAGGTCGTTCGCGGCCACCCGCATTCCCTTGCCGCCGCCTCCCGCGGTCGCCTTCAGCAGCACGGGAAAACCGATCTCGCGCGCGACCTTCACGGCCTCCTGCTCATTGGAGAGGATGCCTTCGCTCCCCGGCACGGTCGGCACCTTCGCCTCGCGGGCAAGTGCCCGGGCCGAGTTCTTGTCGCCCACCCGCTCCATCGCTTCGGGTGTCGGGCCGATGAAACCGATATCGCACGACCGACAGACCTCGGCGAAGTGCGAGTTTTCCGACAGGAAGCCGTAGCCGGGATGAATCGCCTGCACGTTGCCGATCTCGGCAGCACTGATCACGCGATCAATGCGCAGATAACTGTCGGATGCACGTGCCGGCCCCACACAGATCGCTTCGTCGGCCAGCTCCAGGTAGGGCGCCCCGCGGTCGGCCTCGCTGAAGATCGCCACCGTCTCGATGCCAAGTTCACGGCAGGCGCGGATCACCCGGAGGGCGATCTCACCGCGATTGGCCACCAGGATCCGCTTGAACATCGGTTGCCGCCCGGCACCCGTGGGCGCCTCCTTGCTGCCTCGAAAAACACACCCCGACCGATCAGCCGGGCGACTTACGCCTCGGGATCGACCTTGATAAGCGGCTGCCCGAATTCGACCGGGGCGCCGTTCTCGACGAGGATCGCCACCACCTGCCCGGAAACACCGGCCGGAATCTCGTTGAAGACCTTCATGGCCTCGACAATGCACACAGTCTTCTCCGGCCCGATGCGGTCACCAACCTTTACGAACGGAGACGCCTCCGGACCGCTGGCCCGGTAGAAGGTGCCTACCATCGGACTGGTGATGACGAGCATTTTGTCGCCGGCCGCCGGTGCCTTTTCAGCCTGCCCGGCCGCCGGTGCAGCTGGCCGCGAGACCGGCGGCAGCGGGCCGGCAGCCATCACCACGTCGCCGCCCCGCTTCAGGCGGACGGCCGTGTCACCCTGCTTGAGGTCGATTTCCGACAGATCGTGCTCCTTCATGAGCTCGATCAATTTGGTGACTTTCTTGACGTCGAAAATGTCGGTGCGGGGCTGCGTCGGACTCATACTGGTTGCCTGAGGGGAGAAACCGCGACGATTTTGCGGCGAAGGTAGCCCGCTGGCGTTGTTTCAGTCAAGGTAATGGGGGAAATCGCTTCTCGTTGCCCGCCTCGCCAGCCCGTGTGGCTGCCAGGAACGCCATGCATGATCCAGCCCAATCCGTGCCCGCCGACCTGCCACGACTTGGCCCACGCAGCCGCAAAACGAGCAAGCGAGACTACGGACGGGTGGTCATCGTGGGGGGGGCCGTGGGCATGGCCGGTGCTCCGGCGCTGGCCGGCATGGCCGCCCTGAAGAGCGGCGCGGGGCTGGTCGAAGTGCTGGTGCCAGAGGTCGTGGCAACGATCACCGCCAGCTTCGATCCTTGTCTGATGACGCGGGGGCTCCCCAGCGATCCCGACGGCACCTTTGCCCGCACTGCCGAGCCGCTCCTGGGGGAACGACTTGCCACCGCCACCGCGGCGGCCATCGGACCGGGCATGGGCCGGTCGTCGGCCGTCGCTGCGATCGTGCAATCACTGTGGCGGGATCTGCCGCAGCCTGCGGTTTTCGATGCCGATGCGCTGTGGGCGCTCGCCGCAGTGCAACCGGCAAAGCGGCTTCCGCATGCCGGCCCCCGGGTGCTCACGCCGCATGCTGGCGAAATGCTCCGTCTGGTCGGCCACGACCCGGCATCACCGCGAGCCCGCGACCGCTCCTGGCTCGAAGCGATGGCGACGGAGATGGCGGTGACGAGCGACGCGATCGTGGTGCTCAAGGGTCCGGCGACACTCATCACCGACGGCAACCGGCAGGCGCACAACGAGACCGGCAATCCCGGCATGGCCACCGGCGGAACCGGCGACGTGCTCACCGGCGTGATCGCCGCCCTTATGGCCCAGGGGTTGTCGCCCTTCGAGGCGGCCCGCCTCGGGACATGGATTCATGGCCGGGCCGGCGACCTGGCCGCCGCCGAGCTCGGCGAGATCTCGATGACCGCACGCGATCTGCTCGAACGGCTGCCTGCCGCATTTCGCTGACGCCTTGGCAGCAAAGCCAGCGCGTTGCATAGCGGAACTACTTCCTCTGCCAGCGGTCCTCTGCTTCAAGCACGCTGCGAGGACCTGAGCCATCGAGCCAGTCACGGGCAGCGGCATCCTTCCGCAGAAATCCATCCCAGAAAGCAGTCGTGATCGCCAGGATCGCCCGATGATGATTCGGGTTTCGCGGTTCCTGGTCACCCGGCAGCGACCGATCCGTGAACGCAGAGTGCTCGGCATTGTGGAGGACGACTTCGTACGCCAGTCCCTGCGGCAACCCGGGAAAAACGGCCAGTCGGGACTCGACGGTCTGGCCCCCGATCGCAGCCGTATCTTTCGTACCTGTCATGAGCAACCAGGGAATTGCCACCTCGGCAAACGAGGAGCCGGGGTCCAGCCGTCCCCGTGGTGTGCCCGGGCTCATGACGACCGCCGCCTTGATCCGCTTCTCGGTGAATCGCCGGCCGACCAACGGAAACGACTGTCCTGACACTGCCTGCGTGGTTTGTCCGCCAAAGGAGTGGCCCGACATGCCGACGCGGTTGGGATCAAGCTGACCGGACAGTGGATGGCCGGCCCCCGCCTGCCACGCCTCCAACTGATCGAGCACGGCCGCGATGTCACCCACCCGAAGTTGGAAGTTTTCCAAGGATGCGGCCTCTCGCATCGCCGCCAGCCGTCGCGGCGGCGGCACATCCCGCCAGATGGACTCGTCGCTCCCTGGATGCTGCACAAAGACAACCACATAGCCGCGCCGGGACCAGTGGTCACCGAGGTATTTGCACGCCGTCCGTGATCCGCCAAGTCCGTGACTGAAGAGGACCACAGGGCACGGCACAGCTCCGTCTCCATGGCTCGGCAGAAAGACCCGGATCGGGATCGTGCGGTCCCGGTCGTCATCGACCACGTCGAGGTCGTGAGGCTCTGGGACCTTACGTTCCGACACAGCGAGCGGATCGTAGGCGAATGCTGAGCCGGCAACGAAGGACAGCACAGCGAACAGGCACCACATACCGCTCATCGTGAGGCTCCGGTCGACCATTTCTCAGGGAGTGCGCTCTCTGTTTCGCGATTGGCCACCGAGACCGAGGCGGCCGCGGCGGAGTCCGGGCAGCGGTTCTTCGGCACTGCTACCCGGCAGAAAGTATTCGACATAGCCGAGGTGCATCTCGTCGAACGTCTGCGGCCCCCAGCGGACGGTTTGTGTGGGATCTGGGTTGGCCGGGTTGCCCGCGCTGTTGTCGTACCACGCCGAGAACACGAGCGTGTCGCCCGCCCGGAGCGCGAGCGGCTCGTACAGGCGGTAGAGCAGCTGCCAATTAAAGTCATACCGCGGAATGTCGAGCAGGGGGATGCGCGTGCCATTAGCCCGCATCAGCTCGTAGCGGCAGGCCTTGCCGCGCACGTGAAGGTGCGGCAGGAACCCCATGATCGTGGCATCGAACGGGAGCGTGAGCGACGCCTCCTCCCGATGGTTCGCCGCACCTGGCGGGATCGCGATCCGCGCATTCACGATCCCCGCCACGCGGACCTCGTGCCGGGGCGGCTCCTTGGCATAGATCACGCCCACGCGGGTGCGGTCAGCCGTGGCGGTGCCATTGGGCGTGTAATGCATCTGAAACCTAAGCCGCGCCCCCTTCGGCAGTTTCTTCGCGAAGCCATCCGGGTAGACAAGCGTGTTCTGCCCTGGCACATACTCGCCCCAGAAACCACCGCGCTCCTCGGCGGCGGCATCCCGCGGGTCGCCCGGTCGCTCATCGGCACCGGCCAGATGGATGAGCGCATGATGGACGACGTTGCGGTCGCCCGGCTGCACCTCGATCGCCCGCACCCAGCGGTCCTCGGGTAGATGCGTCTCTACGATCACTGTCTGGTAGGGCATCACGCCGGTCGCCTTCACCGCCACCGGCTCGGCGAACTCGAAGACGGCATCGGGCGTGCCGATCTGCCAGCCATCGGGATACCGCCGCGGGGCGGGAGCATCGGCGGGATGGCCCTCGGGCCGGCCGCCCGTGAGCCAGGTCACGAGATCCTGCTTCTCTGTCAGGGCGAGCGAGCGGTCGTTGGCCCAGGGCGTGTGGATACGGCCGGTCTCAGGATCGGGAGGTGTCGCGGCGGCAAACCACGGGGGCATGGTGCCCCGGTCGATCACCTCCCGCACCATCGCCGCGTGAGCCACGAGATCGTCGTAGGTGTCGAGGGGGAAGGGACCCACGCCACCCGCGCGGTGGCATTCCACGCAGTGTCGCTCGACGATCCTCGAGATTCGCTCGTGGTAGGTCACGTTCGAGGCGGCAGCAACGACCTTCGGCGTGTCGAGTACGCAGCCCGGCGCCTCGGTGGCCGACACGAGCGGCCGCTCGCCGGTGCGAATCGCGGCCAGCGCATCGGCCAGATATCGCTGGCGCGGGGCGTCGAGTGAGTAGCCGAAGCCGTACTGATCGTCGATCGCGCCGTGGTAGGTGACCGTGCGGTCGGGGCCGAACAGGACGACGTCGGTGGTGGTGACCGCGCCGACCGAGGCGGCGAGCTCACCACGGAGATCGTGCACAAAGGTTGCCCGGCCGGCAAACTTTGCAGCGGCAGACCGGATGTCGGCAGGCTTGTCAGTCGCAACCGGGTCGACGAGGATCCAGGCGATATCGTCTTCGGAAGCCGCAACGAGTTCCTGGAGCCGCGGCAGATACTTGCGGCTGAGCGGGCAGCTCGTGCTCGTCATCGCGAAGACCGTGATCCGACCGTCGGCGACCTGCGCAAGCGACTGCTGCACTCCTGCAAGATCGGTGAAGGCGACGTCGCCGATGCGACGGCCGATGCCGTGATCACCTGGCTGAACTGGCTTCGGGCCTTCCCGAACCGGCATCTCGAGTGGGGCCCGGGTGGCTGAATCGGCTCCGGCTGCGGCAGACTCTGGCGGCTTCGTACCGGCTGCGCGGGCCCGCACATTCCCGAGCGCGCCTTGTCGCACCGCCTCCAACGCCTCGGGCTTGGTGATCGCTCCGTCGCCATCGAGGTCGAGCCGCTCGAAGAACGCCTTCGACGCAAGCTCACCAGGCATGACCTTCCCATCGCCATTCCTGTCGAGCTGGTCAAACCGCTGCCCGACCGCCTGCTGGGCGGTAGCTTGCCGGGCAACGGCGAACGAGCTGACGACAACGAGGATTGAACCGGCGAGGAGAAAGATCGACCCAATCAGAACGGAAAGCGGATGGACTCGCATGGCTGAGGAGGAATCAAGGTGCGAATTGGTTGGACTTGCGAACGATATCTCGTGTTCAACGCGGTTCGCGGCACAAGGTTGCGATTCACGTTCCGCAATCCTTTGCCCCAAAACCAAAGCGGCTCATTTCCGATTACAATCACGATCAGGACGTGTCGCTACGAGTATGACGTGGTCGTCGTCGGCGCCGGGCATGCCGGCGTGGAAGCGGCCTGCGCCGCGGCCAGGCTCGGTAGCCGCGTCGCGCTGCTCACGGCCAACCTCGACACCGTCGG
>JBIKNV010000190.1:0-5680 GCA_044358475.1 Pirellulales bacterium
AATTGGGGCTGCAGATTGGACCCGATGTGTCGGTCGTGGGCTTTGCCGACCTGCTCGAATGCCGCCACCTCAGGCCCCAACTCACAACGGTTAATCAGCAGCCCGTGTTGATCGGGGCAAACGCGGCAGCGCTCATCCTCGACCGGCTCCAGGATCGACCCTGCCCTCCTGGCCCTCGGGCGATCCGCACAGAGCCGAAACTCGTCGTGCGCGAATCGACGCCCGTCCCTGGTGGGGAATGATCGCGAGCGGCCTTGGCATCGCGAGGAAAATTGCTTGACGTGTTTGAAAAGTGGTATGTATAACATCGAGGGTTCGGGGAATTGCTCATTGCGGAACGACTCATGAGAGGGCTTTCCGACGGCGCCGCACCATGTGGGGATCCCGCAGTACTTCAGTCGTCAATTTTCCTGATCGTTGATCGGTCGTTTCAGTTCCGTCATGTCTCATCACGCTGAAGCTAGGAGAGATCCCATGTGGCTTGAGTTCAATCGGCGGCGATCGAGCGGCTTTACCCTCGTCGAACTTTTGGTGGTGATTGCCATCATCGGCGTGCTCATCGGCCTGCTGCTTCCAGCGGTCCAGTCGGCCCGTGAGGCAGCGAGACGATCTGCCTGTAGCAACAATGTGAAGCAAATCGGCCTCGCTCTGAACAACTACCACGATACGAACCGCCGCTTTCCGCCCGCCCAAAGTGATAAAGCAGTTCCAGCACTGCGAGCGACATGGTTTCTCTACACGCTCCCCTTTTTGGAGCTCGGCAGCATCTATGACAAGATCGATTGGAAGCAAAACCTGGTTTTCATCCGAACGCCTCAGAGTGTGATCGAGACGCCAATTGCGACCATCCGTTGCCCGTCAGACTTCGTCGCGCCCGCGAAAAAGCCGCGGGGCGTGTACAGCAATTACGGAGCCAACTACGGCGCGTATCCGATGTTCCGAACCGACGCCGACGGGATTGTGTTCAATGAGTCGCAAACCCAAATCAAAGACGTCATCGATGGCACGTCGAAAACGATGCTCATCGGTGAGCTCCTCGTGAGTTCTGCCATTGGTAACACGTACAACGACAAGTACGAACCCCGTGGTTGCATTTGGGACAGCGAGCAAGGGGGGGCAATCTTCAGCGCGCGTGTCGAACCAAATTCGGGCACCGCCGATGGCTTCGGGTGGTGCCAGACCAGTTCCGACCAGCACTGGGTCAGGCATACGCCGTGTTCAGGAGCGAGTAGTGTCGGGGCTCACTACGCCTCACGTAGCTTGCACGGAGGCTTGGTGTTGGTCGGGATGGTTGATGGGGCGGTGCGGACAGTCTCAAACGACGTGCAAAGCTGGCAGCCGGGATCCAATGTGACTGCGGGCACGCTGTGGCAGCCCGCATGGCTTGGGGTGTGGCAGAAGATGGCTTCGCGTGCAGACGGACAGGTGTACTCTGACTAACTCCTGGCGGGGCAGTTCTGATCGGCACCCTCCCCTTCGTGAAAGGCCTGTCGTGACCAACGTTCGAGTTCTCGTGGCGTGTGTCGCTTTCTGCCTGCTGCTTGGCTGTGGAAAGTCTGATGCAAGAAAGCATCTCACCCAGGGCGCTGTCAGTGTCGATGGTGTGCCGGCGGCGGCGGGCGTGATCCGGTTCGATCCTGTCGATCCGGGCGACCTTCCCGGCGGTGGTGTGATCGTCGCTGGCCATTATGAGGCATGGCTGACGCCTGGACCCAAGGTTGTCCGACTGGCCGTCGAGGGTGACCGCACCGGCCTGAAGCCAACGGACCTTTCTCCCAATATCGTGCCCCGAAAGTACCTCGACGACCCTCCGCGAGTCGAGATTCCTTCCAAAGGCGATCTCGATTTTCATCTCACGGCCAACGCTTCCAAATAGTGCATGGCTTGCGGGTGTGTCTGAACCCGGGCCTCCGGCCCTGACCTCAGCTCAGAAGATCCTTCACAACGTGGCCGTGCACGTCTGCATCACGGAAAACCTGGACATCGTGTCCAGTTTTCCTTGGCAACCTCCGGTTGCTGGCGTCGCACCCGGGCCTCCGGCCCTGACCTCAGCTCAGAAGATCCTTCACAACGTGGCCGTGCACGTCGGTGAGCCGGAAGTCGCGGCCCTGGTAAGGGTAGGTGAGCCGCAGGTGGTCGATCCCCATCAGGTGCAGGATCGTGGCGTTCAAGTCGTGGACGTGCACCTTTTGCTCGGGCGTCACGATGTTGTAGGAGTAGTCGTCGGTGGCCCCGTATGTGAGCCCGGGCTTGATGCCGGCCCCCGCCATCAGCATCGTGAAACACCGCGGATGGTGGTCACGTCCGTAGTTGGTCTCGGTGAGGGCGCCCTGCGAATAGATCGTGCGGCCAAACTCGCCTCCCCACACAATCAGCGTGTCGTCGAGCAAGCCCCGCTGCTGGAGATCGTCGAGGAGAGCCGCCGTTGGCTGGTCGGTGTCTTTCACCTGCCCCTTGATTGCGTTGGGCAGGCCACCGTGGTGATCCCAGCCCATGTGGAAGAGCTGCACGAATCGCACGCCGCGCTCCGAAAGCCGCCGGGCGAGCAGGCAGTTAAACGCATAGCTCCCCGGGCGATGGACGTCGGGGCCGTAGGAATCGAGCACGTGCTTCGGCTCATCCTTGAACTCGATGATCTCCGGCACGCTCGCCTGCATCCGGAAGGCCATTTCGTATTGGGCCGTGCGGGCAGCGATGTCGGGATCACCGATCACACTTGAGCGGGAGGCATTGAGTGCTGCGATCCGGTCGAGCGTGTCGCGTCGCATCTGGCGGTCGACGCCGGCCGGATCGGCGAGGTAGAGCACGGGATCGCCCGTGTTGCGAAACCGCACGCCCTGGTGCTGGTTCGGCAGGAAGCCCGCTCCCCAGAGCCGGTCGTAGAGCGGCTGGTCGTCCTTGCGGCCTGAGCCGAAGCTCGTGAGCACGATGTAGGCGGGCAGGTCGGCATTGTCGCTGCCGAGGCCGTAGCTCACCCACGAGCCGATGCTCGGCCGGCCGGCGAGCTGGTGGCCCGTCTGGAAGAACGTGATCGCCGGGTCGTGGTTGATCTGCTCGGTGTACATCGAACGGATCATGCACCAGCGGTCGGCATGGCGGGCGATGTTGGGAACGAGCTCACTGAACCACATACCGCTCTCGCCATGCTGGGCAAACGAGAACATCGACGGCGCGACCGGAAAACTCTTTTGGCCGCTGGTCATCGTCGTGAGCCGCTGCCCCTGACGGATCGACTCGGGGAGATCCTCGCCCCGCCGCTTCTCCATCGCGGGCTTTGGGTCGAAGAGGTCCATCTGCGACGGGGCGCCCGACTGGAAGAGATAGATGATCCGCTTGGCCTTGGGGGGAAAAGTGGCGAACGTGGGCATCGCCGTCGCCGCGCTGGCAGCATTCGGCTGCATGAGGCTCGCGAGGGCGGCGAAGCCGAGGCCGCCGGCCGCGCCTCCCAGAAAGACACGGCGGTTGAGGGCGTCTTGAAAAAGGGGACGCAGCTCTTTTCCCGTAGATGGGAAAGGTTGGTGGGCGAAGTTGGTTCCGGAAAAGAGCTGCGTCCCCTTTTTCATGAGCGTTACTCCCGCATGACGAATTCGTCGAGGTTCAGGATCACGTTGGCCGTCAGCGAGTAGGCGGCAAAATCGGGGACTGTCACGTTGTCGGGCTTCCTCACCATCCCGACGGCCACATACTTGTCGGCGGCCGCCAGCTCGGCGGTGAAGCGGGCCAGATCGTCCTTGAAGCCGGTGACGAGCAAGGCCAGTTCCTCGGGCGAAGGCGTGCGGCCGATCGCCAGCCGGAAGCCATGGCTGATCCGCTCGGCCGGCGTCATTCCCCCGTCGGCAAGCATTCGCGTGGCCAGGCCGTGGGCCGCCTCGACGAACGTCGTCTCGTTGAGCAGCGCCAGCGCCTGGAGCGGCGTGTTGGTGCGCGACCGCTTCACGATGCAGACCTCCCGGTTGGGCGCGTCGAAGAGGAGCATCGTGGGTGGGGCGGCGGTGCGCTTCCAAATCGTGTACATCGTGCGGCGGTAGCGGCCAGGACCCGCATCGGGCTTGTAGCCGCGGAGGTCGCCGTATTTGCTGGTCTCGTCCCACACGCCGTCAGGCATCCACGGTCGCACGCTTGGCCCACCGATCGCGGGCGTGAGCAGGCCCGAAGCGGCCAGGGCCGCGTCGCGGACGCTCTCTCCCGGCAGCCGAATCCGCGGGGCCCGGGCCAGCAGTCGATTTGCCGGATCACGGTCGAGTTGCTCGGGCGTCACGGTAGCATTTTGCCGGTAGACGGCGCTCGTCACGAGCAGTTTCGCAAACCGCTTCATGTCCCAGCCGCTTTCCACAAACTCGGCCGCGAGCCAGTCGAGCAGTGCGGGGTGGCTTGGATACTCGGCCTGACTGCCGAGGTTTTCACTCGTCTTGCAGAGACCGGTGCCGAAGAACCGCTCCCAGGTTCGGTTGACCCACACTCGGGATGTGAGCGGATGGTCGCGGGAGACAAGCCAGCGAGCGAGCGCGAGGCGGTCGGGCTTCGTGCCCTGGGGAAGCGGCGGCAGGAAGGCCGGTAACGCCGCATCCACCTTCTCACCCCGCTTGTCGTATTCACCGCGGATCAGCAGGAAGGCGTCGCGGACCGGCCCTTCCTTCATCACCATGGCACTGGGCAGAGACCCCTGAAACGACTCGACGCTCTTTTTTGCCGCGTCACGAGCCGCCTCGGCCCGCTTGATCGGGCCGTCGACTTTCTCGCGGTAGAACTTCTCGATCGCCTGCTGTTGGTCGGGCGACCGCGCTGCCGGCTCCAGGGCGACGGCATCACGCACTGGCTGCGGCAAGGTCGAACCATTGACTCCGAGCAGTGCCGGCTCTGCCTCTGAGAACGACAGTCGGAAGCGGCCGATCGTGTGGCCGTCGAATGCCTCCTGCCGAATCCGGAGGATGAGCCGCGAGTTCTCAGGGAGGGAGACAGGCTTCGCCGGGAAAATGGCGATCTGTCGAGGCATTCGTTTCTCCGGGTCGTTCCCGTCAATCGCCCACCCCTTGGCCTTGTCTCCCTTCAGCTGGAGCGCGCCCGACGCCGGCCACCCATTCTGCTCGTAGGTTGCTTCGGCCCGCACGAGCTCGACAGGAATCACCTTTGCGTCACCCGGCGGCACGATCTCGGCCTCGATCTTCGTGACGACAATGTTGCCATTCCCCGAGCGACCGAAGCCACCGTTGCCGGCAAGCGTCGCGTCGGGGAGTACCTCGATCCGCAGGCCACCCAGCCTGTCGGCGGGCACGAGTGTCTCAAACTCGTACGTATCCTTCGGCGGCAGCTTCCCCTCGACGAACCAGGTGCCGTCCTCACTGCGGCGGAATGAAGCTCCGCCGGCGCTTCGCAACTCCAGCGGCTCGAATGTCTGCCAGGCTTCGTGGGGCGAGGCGAGTGCGGGGCGAATCGCCTGCTCCCAGTCCTTCACCAGGTCGCTGATGTTGGCCACTTCGGCCGTGACCGCGGCCTCCGCATCGGCCACCACCTGATGAAGTCTGGCGAGCTCCTGCTCCTGCTCCGGGGACGGAAGTAAATGGATCGGATCGATGTTGCCGCCGCCGCGATGCTGCGATCCCTGATTGGTGCCGGTTTCGGGCACGTTGTTGAACAGGGAAAACAGCGCGTAAAACTCCTTCTGCGAGAGCGGGTCATACTT
>JBIKNV010000257.1:0-4653 GCA_044358475.1 Pirellulales bacterium
GCGGGACCCGGGTGGATCAACCCGATTGCCATGCGGCTGGCCAGGTATCGTGGCGAGGCCCTGGTGCGCCTCGGTGACGCGCGTGGCATTCCGCTCCTCGAGGCTGCCGTCCAGGCCAGCCCCGATTCCCTCGATGCCGCCGAGAGCCTTGCGCGGGCCCTCGCTCCGGTGGAGCCGCACCGAGCGGCAGAGTTGTACCGGCGGCTTGTCGTCGCGGCACCGTACGATCCGCGGCTCCGATATGACCTGGGCTGTGTGCTCATCGGCATCGATGCCGCCGCGGCCGAGCAGGAGTTGCGCGAGGCAATTCGTCTGAATCCGACAAGCGATGCCGCCCTGAATAACCTTGCCAGCCTGCTCTTTGCGGCGGGCCGTCTGGAGGAGGCGATCGTCGCCTATCGCCGCTGTCTCGAGGTCAATCCGCAGCATCCGCTGGCCGGTGCGAATCTGCGGGCGGCCGAGGCTGCCCTGCGGGCCCGCGAAGGCGGTTGAGAATCGCGAAGGCCTCTCGATTCGAGGGATCGAGGCGGAGCGCCAGGAGACATGCCTCGGCGGCCTCCTGTGCCCGGCCCATCCGCTCGAGGACCCGGGCCCGCATGACGTGGGCCCGAGGTGCGAAGGGCTCGATAAACACGCTCTGATCGATTGCGACAAGGGCGGCCGACAGGTCGTCCGCGAGCAGGTGTTCATCGGCGAGAATCGCCCATCCGCGTGGGTTAAGCGGCGCCTTTTCAACCACGTCCTGCCACATCGCAAGCCGTGAGGCAAACACTGCGGCCCGAGCATGGGTAGCGCAGGCGAGGAGGAGACAACAGGCCGTCGTTACCGCGATGAAAGTTGCCTGGGGTAGCCGGCGAGAGCCTGCGGCTGCGACGGCCGTGAGGAGCACCGCCAACGGCAGATACATCCGGTGATCCACCTGGAGATCGTTCACGGCAATGATGCTCGACGTCGGTGCCAGGAGCGCGAAAAACAGCAGGATTGCCAGGGTGATCAGTGGCCTCGTCCCCGCCACCGCGAGCGCGGCCGCGACGGTGGCCGTGGCGGCCAGTCCGGCGGCGATCATGGCGGCGGTGTCGCGTGACGGCATCCGATACCGGTCCAGACAAAGGTTCGCCGGCCAGAGGGAGAGCCGCAGGTAGTCGACGATCACAAGCGGCTGGTTGGCGGCATAGACGCTGGCTGGAATAGTCAGCCCGTCAAACTCGCTGAAGCGATCGCGTTGCACGGCCACGACCCAGACCGCGACAAGCAGCGTTGCGGCGAGGCATGTGTAGTAGATTCGTCGCCCCGCCAGCGTCGCAGCGAGTCCGCGCCAGGGGTGCCCCCGCCAGCGAGTGTCCCCGAGCCAGTCGACCAGCAGCACGGCCAGCGGTGCGGCGACGGCCGTTTCCTTGCAGAGCATCGCCAAGCCACAGGCGACGATGCTGGTCGCGAGCCAGGGTGTGGGGCGCGGCGACCGGGTGGCATTGAGAAAGCAGGCGACCGTCGCGAGGATTCCTGTCGCGCCGAGCAGTTCGATGCGTTGGTAGACGTAATCGACCGCCTGTGTGGTCAACGGATGGAGCAGCCAGGCCGCCGTGGCGGCCCACGCGGCACGTTCCGCGTGGACCGGCGCTATCCGCGGATCGCTGCCGAGCAGGCAGCGAACGATAGTCCACACGAGCCAGCCGTTGAGGAGATGGATGACGATGTTGACGGCGTGGTAGCCGAAGGAGTCGAGTCCGTGCAGCGCATAATTCAGCGCAAAGGAGAGGTATGGAATCGGGCGATGGGGAAGGCTGCCGCCCTGGAACATCGGTGTGAGCGGAGGCCACAGTGTGCGGATGGCAGGATTGGCAGCGATCTCGCCCACGTCATCGAGCAGAAACTCGCCGCGGATCGCCGGCCAGTGGGCGGCGATCGTGACCGCCGCCAGGTACACGGCGATGGAAATGCGCAGCGCGGTTGGGCGCGTGGGTGTCATCTCAAGGCGGCCGGGGCAAGGGTGCGAATGAAAAAGTCATCCGACACGTTCTTTCCGATCACAATAACGAATGCGAAGCAGGAGCCGTTGGGGCTTGGGACAGTGAGAGGGGCACGAGGGGACCATGGTGACCAGCCGCATCGGCCGCGGTGATCAAAACGTGGGGATGTCGGCGAGACGGCCTAAAACACGCGTGCCGAAGACGTTGACCATTCGTAGCCCCTCATCTGGAGGATCGGCTCTTCGATCCGGAATCTCACACGAATCTCATGGTCCGTCTCATAGACTCCTTAACAGTTCTCGATAGGGTACGTCTCGTCAGGGATGGTTTCGGCGGAAGGTCCTCCGATTGCTTCCCGGGCAAAACCTCTCGGAGTCTTTGATCATGACCATTCGTTCCTTCCGCAGGGCGGGCTTCACGCTCGTCGAGCTGCTGGTGGTGATTGCCATCATCGGCGTGCTCGTAGCCATCCTGCTTCCGGCTCTGGCGGCGGCCCGCAATTCGGCGAATGCCTCCTCCAGCGCCTCGAACCTGTCGTCCTTCGGCCGTGGCTTTGCCACGTTCCAGTCGCAGGACAATGCGGCCCGGCTCTGCTCGTCTGCCTATGATCACCTGCGTGACGGTGACTTCACGCAGATTGGCTGGGTGGCCGATCTCATCAACTCGAAGGCAGCCAATCCGGGCAAGGCACTCGATCCAGCCAACCGCTGGAAGATCAATGAAAAGTTTGCCGATGCGTCTAACGCATCGGCTTCTGCGAGTTTGAATACGGTTCGCTGGGCCCAGTACAACAAGGGTACGGCGATCACGACCGCAGCGAATGCCAAGGGAACGACCTATTTCAGCGGTGCCAATGAGGGCGCCGAAGTGTGGAACAATGGTTACAACTCGAACTATGCCACGACGTGGGTGTTTTCGCGAGGGGATAGTCTGCCGAGTGGGACGAATCTGTACTCCACGAATGCCAACACGAAGGACGGCGACAAGTGCCCCCTCGACGGTGATGGCCCCCTTTCGGCTGACCACTTGGCGACTTCCCAGTCGACTGCCGATCGGATTCCCTTGATGGGCGCTTCGCGGGCCGGTGACGGCGGCGAGTGCACCGTGACTGCAGATGTTGCGAACACGATCAACGACTTCGTCGGCAAGGTCGTTTCCAAGGCTGGAGATTTCACGGTTGAGTCATTCACCGACGGCATGGCCGCAACGTTCACGGACGTCTCCCTTGGGTCCGGAAGGCGTCATGAGTTGAATGACATCATTCCCCTGCATGGCTCCAAGCCGATCGAGGCGAATGGTGTGCAACTCCAGGGTGGTGGATTTGCCAATATCCTGTTTGCCGACCTGAGCACTCGCCGTGTCAACGACACCGGTGGCTACTCGGCCCTCGGCGACGGATGGGTTGGTGCGTACCGATCCGGTGGAGCCCCGACCGGCGGAACTTTTGTCATCAACCCGTCCGCCAACGCGGAGATTCGTGATGACGTGCACGTGGGCTTCGTGCGGAAGCTCGGCACCGCTGGTGGTGGCTCTGTTGAGTGATCGACGATAGCCCTCAAGGCTTTGGTCAAAATCGGGAATGCCGGGGCCGCCTTACGGCGGCCCCGGTTTTTTTGTTCGTTGGACTGCATGAGCATGTTTTCAGGAGTTCCTGTGCCAGACGCCCATGATCCATTTTGGGCCACCGAGAGCTGTTTCTGACACGACCCTAATGGTTGATCGCGATACCTTGTCTGTTGAAGACATTTTCTACGCGATGCCATTTTCTTTCTCTGGATGTTGTCGCCCTCATGGACTCACTCGATCCCACGGCCAGGGCAGTCGATCCGATTCAGGAGTCGCTCTCGTCGCGCATGGAACCGTCACCGCGGCCAACCAACTGGAGGGCCCTGATGGTGGCTGGTGCCGTCGCAATCGGTGCCGCGTTGGTCGTGCGGGCAAACCTGCCCCGTAAGTCCGAAGGACGCCCCTCGGATCAGGTCTGGATCGAAATGCAGACCGAGACCCGCAGCCTTCTCTCACAGGGAGCGTTGAACCCAGCCGAGCAACTTGCGGAAGCATCGATTCCCCTGGCTGTGAGGACATTCGGTGAAGTCCATCCGGCCGTGGCGGAGTCGCTGACCACGATGGCGGACGTGCTTTCCGCCGGGGGACGCTCTGCGGCGGCGGATGCTTTTTACGCACGGGCTCTGGAGATGCATATCAAGCTCAACGGTCCCCGGAGCCGGGAGGCCGCGGTCGCCGATGGCAACTTTGCCCTGAATCTGATGAAGCAGGAACGGTTTGCCGAAGCAAAGCGGCTGTTTGATTTGGCAGTCACGATCCAGGAGAGCGTGTCTGGCCCCGACCATGCCGATACGGCTGTGGCGATCAACAATCTTGCGATCATGCATGACACGATGGACGACCCAGCGAGCGCCGAGCCGCTGCATGAGCGGGCCTTGAACATTCGGATCAAGGCGACGGGACCGGCCAGTCAGACCACTGCCGCGTCGCAGTCCAATCTCGCGGCCTGCCTGCGGCGGCGATTGGAATACGGTCAGATCCCGGAAAAGGATCAGGAGGCTGTGCGCGCGAAGGCAAAACGACTGTATCGGCAGGCGCTGGCCATCCGCGAGCGGCTGTTGGGGACCAATCATCTTGAGGTGTCATCAAGCCTCGTTGGGCTCTCATCACTGGCGCGGCT
>JBIKNV010000010.1:0-17824 GCA_044358475.1 Pirellulales bacterium
CTGGCTACAAGCGGTATCGCATCAAGACGGTTGACGGCATCGACGACTTCAAGAGCATCCATGAGGTGGTGTCGCGGCGGTTTGCCCGGCTGGCCCGCGAGGGGGCGTCGCTCCCCGACATCTTCCTGATCGACGGCGGCAAGGGGCAACTCTCGGCGGCGATGGATGCGGTGGAGTCGCTCGGCGTCGAGCCGCCCTGCATGATCGCGCTGGCCAAGCGGGAGGAGGAGATTTTTCTGCCGGGTCGGAGCGAGCCGCTCCGGCTGTCGCGGGATTCGTTTTCGCTGCGGCTGCTGGAATACGTACGGGATGAGGCCCACCGGTTTGCGCAGCACTACCACCATTTGCTGCGGTCAAGACGGTCGGTGGAGTGAGGAGAGGCGCGGATGCCAGGTTTCGATCGCCCTCCCACAGGAAGCACCGGGCGCGAGCCCGGTGGCTTGCAGCAGCGCTGAGCCTCGGGCAATCCCGCGGGCTTGCGCCCTGCGGCTTCCTGGGAATCCGCTTACACCCTACGGCCTTGCTGCCAAACGACTTAGGGCAGCTGGAAACGTTGTGAGGAGGTAGTCGTTTAAAAGGGGGTCCGTCCTGCCGGCTGAATCGTTCGTAACCCAATGACCGATCTCGTATAATAATGACTTCCGCAGTGTCCCAGGAGGGTTTCCCATGATTGGTGCCTCTGGCGGTCGACCGCGTCGCGAGTTTCTCCAGGTGGGGGCTGTGTCAGGCCTCGGCCTGACGCTTGGTGGCCTCTTCCGGGCCGAGGCGGCTCGAGCCGACGCGAAATCGTTTCAAACGTTCGCCGGCACGGCCAAGAGCGTGATCCACATCTGGCTGCCGGGCGGGTGGGCCCAGCAGGAAACGTTCGACCCCAAGCCGCTGGCGCCGCTGGAGTACCGTGGTGACATGGGCACCGTCGACACCTGCCTGCCGGGCGTCGTCTTCAACGACAAGCTTCCCCACACGGCGAAGATTGCCGACCGGATCACCGTCGTGCGGTCGATGACCCACGGCGAGGCTGCCCACGAGCGGGGCACGCACAACATGTTCACGGGCTACCGCCCGAGCCCTGCCCTCACGTTTCCCAGTTTTGGAAGCGTCGTCGCGCATGAACTCGGGCCGCGGGACAATTTGCCGCCGTATGTCTGCCTCCCCAACCTCCCCGCACCCGACGCCGGCGCCGGATATCTCGGCAGCGCCTTCGGGCCATTCACGCTCGGCTCCGACCCGGCGAATCCGAACTTCACCGTCCGTGATCTTTCTCTCCCTGGCGGTGTCGACGCCCAGCGGTTCGCCACGCGGCAGAAACTCCGCGATATCGTCGGCCGTCACTTCCAGCAGATGGATGACAATGCCAACCTCGAAGCGATGGACGAGTTTTACACTCGGGCGTATGACCTGGTGAGCTCGGCCCAGGCCCGGGCGGCGTTCGACATTGCCGCTGAGGCGGCGTCGGTTCGCGACGAATACGGCCGCAACGAGGCCGGGCAGCGGATGCTTCTGGCCCGCCGACTCGTGGAGTCGGGCGTGCGGCTCGTCACGCTCAGCTATGGCGGCTGGGACATGCATGCGAAAATCACCGACGGCATCAATCGCACGTTGCCCGCCTTCGACCAGGCCTATGCCACGCTGATCCGCGACCTGGAGCGCCGCGGTCTCCTCGACTCGACGCTCGTGATGGTATCGAGCGAATTTGGTCGCACGCCCAAGATCAACAAGGATGCCGGCCGCGACCATTGGCCGAAGGTGTTTTCGATCGTGCTCGCCGGGGGCGGTATGAAGCGGGGGCTGATCTACGGATCATCCGACTCCATCGCCGCCGAGCCGGCCGACTCGCCGCTGACGGTCGAGGATCTCGCCACCACGGTCTACCACTGCCTCGGCATCGTGGCCGACAAGGAACTCGTCGCCCCGGGTAACCGGCCGGTCGAGATCGTCGATGGAGGCATGGTCCGCAAGGAACTGTTGGCGTAAGTGGCGCATGTGTCAGCATGCGAATCGGTCATGCCCCGTGGCTTCCTCTCCATCCTGCTCCTTCTTGCCTGTCATGCGACGGCTGTGGCCGCACCGGCCCTCTCGCGGATCGAGCCGCCGGCCGGCCAACGCGGCACGGAACTCGAGATACGGATCTCCGGCAGTGAACTCGAGGAGCCGCAGGAGGTCTTCTTCGAGGAAGGCCACATCGCGGTGAAGGCCGTGACCGAAGACAAGGGAAAGGTCGTCAAGGCCACGCTCGCGATCCCGGCCGACTGCCCGCTCGGTCCGCACCGCATGCGGGTGCGGACGGCCGAAGGCCTGTCCGAGTTGCGGATGTTTCACATTCACGGCTCGGAACAGTCCCAGGAAAAAGAGCCGAACAACGATGCCGATGCGGCGCAGGCGGTCACGCCGGGAACGGCCGTGTGGGGCACGCTCGGCAATGAAGATGTCGATGTCTTCAAGGTTCACCTCCCCGCCGGTGGTCGGATCACGGCGTTCATCGAGGCGGTTTCTCTCGATCAGGAGATGCTCGATCCACACCTCGAAATCGTCGATGCGAATGGCTTCACGCTCGCAGCCTGTGACGATCACCCCCTGCTGGCCCAGGATGCAGCCGTCACCGCGACCGTCGAAAAGGAAGGTGATTACTTTCTCCGTGTTCGTGAAAGCTCGTACGGCGGTGGCAACGCCGTCTATCTGCTCCATGTGGGCGATTTTCCGATTCCACACGTGGCCTGGCCGCCGGGCGGGGCTGCTGGGAGCGAAATGACGGTCGAGTGGATCGGTGACCCGGCGGGGCCGTTTTCCGAAAAAGTCACGTTGGGGACCGCGAAACTCGATGGCCTGACGCGGGTGCGGCCCGTCCGCGACGGGAAGGCTTCTCCGCTGGCCGTACCGTTTCGGGTGACGGCGGCGCCTGTGACAGCCGTGCAGGAGCCGGCCAACGAGCCGGAACAGGCGCTGAAGGCAACCGCACCGACAGCGGTCATGGGCCGGATGGATGCCTCTGACGACGTTGATTGGATTCGCATCGAGGCCCCCAAGGGAAGCAAGTGGAACGTGTCGGGCTGGGGGCGACGCCTCGGGTCACCCATCGACCTGGTCATCAATGCCCACCGCAATGATGACAAGCGGCAACGGATCACTGGCAATGACGATGCCGATGGCCCCGACAGCCTGATGCAGGTGACGGTGCCCGAGGAGGGTTCGTTCCTGCTTCGTGTGAACGACTTTCAGCAACGGGGCGGTCCTGACTTCATCTACTGGATCGACGTCGAGCCCCTCACCCCCAACGTCACGCTCTCGGTGCCGCCCGCCCAGACGAAAACCCAGCAGCGGCTGGTGGTGGCCGTGCCGCGTGGCAACCGAATGGCGCTCTACTTCAACGCCGCGCGGACCGATTATGGAGATCCGGTGGCCCTTGCGGTCGACGGGCTTCCCGCCGGTGTGACCGCGATCACGGCCCCCTTGAAGCAGCCGGCGCCGGGGGGCATCGTCGTGTTCGAGGCCGCCGCCGATGCCCCGTGTGGCACGGCCCTGGCAGAGGTTCGTACGGTACGCGGCGAGGGAGACGCTGCTGCTGTGATCGGTGGTCTCCGGCAGGGCACTGAAATGATCTACGGCGATCCCAACCGGACTCCCTATCGCACCGCGATCGGTGATCGGCTCGCGGTGGCCGTCGTCGAAGAGGCGCCGGTGACGATCGAACTGGAGACGCCCGCCACGCCCATCGCTCGCCGTGGGGTGCTGGAGCTGAAGATCAAGGTGCAACGCGCAGCGGACTTCGACGGCAAGGTGCGGCTAGAGTTGCCATTCAAGCCCCCGGGCATCGGGGCCTCGACGGTGGAGGTGAAGGAGGGGCAGACGGAGGTGGCCCTGCCGCTCAATGCGGCGGCCGATGCGCCGGTTCAGGAGTGGCAGATCGCGGTGGCGGCCAGTCTCGTGCCGGGCGGAGGAGACAAGAAGGATCAGAAGCAGGCCCGCCGGGCGGGCCGCGGAAGTTGGATCTCAAGCCGACCGGTGACGCTCGCGGTGGTCGAGCCGCTCGTGGAATTGGCTGCCGACAAGGCGGTGGTCGAGCAGGGATCCGAGACAACCCTCGTGTTCAAAGCCACCAAGCCCGCCAGCTTTGCGGGCACGGCGAAAGTCCGACTGATGGGCCTCCCGGTGAAGACGGAGGCGCCCGAAGTGGAGCTGGCTCCCGGCAAGGAGGTGATCGAGTTTCCCGTGAAGGTGGCGGCCGACGCCCCGGCGGGGAAGCACGACAACATCTTCTGTAGGATCGAAGTGCCGCAGGGCGAGTCGCTCATGATCCACCAGACGCCGGCGACGTCGCTCCGAATAGACAAGCCGTTGCCCCCTGAGAAGAAGAAAGAGGGAGGCCCATGACCAAAGTGGCATGTTCAGCGTACGTCTGCATCGCGGCGGCGATCAGTCTGAGTGCGGCAGCGAAGGGAAACGACATCGTCTCCATCGAGGTGTACCCGCCCCGGGCCCAACTCGATTCGTCCCGCGACCGCCAGCGGCTCATCGTGCAGGCCGTCCATGCCGATGGACGCACCGAGGACGTGACGTCGGTCGTCACGGTCACGGCCAGCAATCCCGCCCTCGCGGCGATCGAACGGCCCGAGAACCGGATCGTGCTGCGGCCGCAGGCCGATGGTGAGGCCGCGATCCGCGTCGAGCACGCCGGCCACACGAAAGAAATCCCGCTCAAGGTGGTTTCCGCCACGTCGGAGCCGCCGCTTTCCTTCCGGCTCGATGTGATGCCCGTCTTTGCCCGCGCCGGCTGCAACATGGGAAGCTGCCACGGCGCGGCCCGCGGGAAGGATGGTTTTCGGCTGTCGCTCTTCGGTTTCGATCCTGCCGGCGACTATCAGCGGATCACCCGCGAATTTCCCGGACGTCGCATCGATCCGGGCGACCCTGCCAGCAGTCTGCTCGTGCAGAAGGCGATCGGCGGCGTGCCGCATACCGGAGGCAAACGGTTTGAACTCGACAGCGATTTGGCCGACCGGCTTGTCCGCTGGATTGCGGCCAGCGCCCCGGATGACCCTGGGCCGGTCGCCCAACTCGTCGGACTTGATCTCTATCCTCCAACGGCCTTGATCGCGGGGGAGGGCGTGGCCCAGCCCTTCGTCGCCGTGGCCCGGTTTGCCGACGGCACCGACCGCGACGTGACTGACCTCTGCTGGTACGGATCCAACAACGACCCGACGGCGAAGGTTTCGCCCGTCGGAATGGTGACCAGCGGCAATCGCGGCGAAGCGTTCATCATGGCCCGCTACGACACGATCACCGTCGGCCGTCCACTCGTCGTGGTGCCGAAGGATTTGTCGTTTACATTTCCGCCCCAGGAGGGCCCCACCTGGATCGACGAACTCGTCAACGCGAAGCTTGCCGCGTTGCGAATCGCCCCCAGCGCCATCTGCGATGACGAAACCTTTCTGCGGCGGGTCACGCTCGACCTGACCGGCCTCGTGCCCGCGCCCGAGGAGCGGGCCGCCTTCCTCGCCGACACGGGTTCCGACAAGCGGGCTCGCGTGGTCGATGAGTTGATGAAGCGCAAGGAATTCGTCGAACTCTGGGTGATGAAGTGGGCCGAGATCCTGCAGATCCGCTCCCAGGGCAACGATGTGAGCCCCAAGGGGGCGATCCTCTACCACCAGTGGCTCGATCAACGGATTGCCGCCAACGAGCCGGTCGACCGAATGGTGCGCGACCTCATCACGGCCAGTGGCGGCACGTTCGAGAATCCGCCCTCCAATTATTTTCAGTTGGAACGCGACACGCTGAAACTCGCGGAGAACGTCGCCCAGGCGTTCCTCGGCATGAGAATCCAGTGCGCGCAGTGCCACAACCATCCGTTCGACCGCTGGACGATGGACGACTACTACGGCTTTGCCGCCTTCTTCAAGCAGATCGCCCGCAAGCGGGCCGCCGACCCGCGGGAGACGATCGTCTTTGACTCGGGGGCTGGCGACATGAAGCATCCGGTCAGTGGGGCGACCGTGGCCCCCAAGTTCCTCGGCGGTGAAGCGCCGAAGGTGAGCACCGACGATCGCCGCGAGTCGCTTGCTGCCTGGATGACCTCGCCCGATAATCCGTACTTCGCCAAGCACGTCGCCAACATCGCCTGGACGCACTTCTTTGGCCGCGGCATCGTGCACGAGCCGGACGATGCGCGGGTGAGCAACCCGCCCTCGAACGGCCCGCTCCTCGCCGAACTCGGCCGGCGGCTGGCCACCTCGGGCTGGGATTTCCGGGGCCTCGTCCGCGACATCGTCACGTCGCAGACCTACCAGCGGTCGTGCGCGGTGAACGACACCAACAAACTCGATGACACGAATTTTTCCCACGCCGCCGTGCGTCGGATCCGGGCCGAGGTGCTCCTCGACGTGCTGGCGCAGGTGACCGACACGAAGAACAAGTTTCCTGGCCTGCCGCTCGGGGCTCGGGCCGTGCAGGTGGCGGATGGCCGGACGACGAACTATTTCTTGACGACTTTTGGTCGGGCGACCCGCGAGGACGTTTGCAGTTGCGCCGTGAAGATGGACCCGAACCTTTCGCAGGCGCTCCACCTGCTCAACGGCGATGCGGCCAACGACCGCATCAAGCAGGGGGGGCTCGTGGCGGCGTGGATCAAAGAGGGCAAGCCCGACGCCGAGATCGTCGATCTGCTCTTCGTGCGGTGCTATGGCCGGATGCCGAACGAACAGGAGCGCACTGACACGGTGGCCGCGGTGGCCGCCGCCGGCGATCGCGGGCAGGCCCTGGAGGACGTCTTCTGGGCCCTGCTCAACTCACCAGAGTTCATGTTCAACCACTAGCTATCCGTAGGAAAAGCCATCCCTGGCCTTTTCCTGCTTGGGTTGGGCCTCACCTCCGGCGAGGCCACGTACTGGAGCCCTCACATGACAAGGATGACGCACCAACCAACACTGCAGCAGCCCCCGGGCTCGCGCCCGGGGCTTTCTGGTAGCGGAGCCCACAGTGAGCCACCGGCGCGAGCCGGCGGGCTGCAGTTCCACAGTGAGCCACCGGCGCGAGCCGGCGGGCTGCAGTTCCACAGCAAGCCGCCGGCGCGAGCCGGCGGGCTGCAGTTCCACAGCAAGCCGCCGGCGCGAGCCGGCGGGCTGACTCGCGAGTGGGCGTCTTGGCGTGCCAGCAACGTTCTACTCGCGGTTGGCTTTCTGTATCTCTTCAGAGCGTCAAGCGTTGCGGCGGAGGGGGTGCCGACGTTCGAGGAGGACGTGCTGCCGGTGTTTCGTGAGAAATGCTGCAGCTGCCACAACGCCGACAAGCAGGCGGGGGGGCTCGACCTCACGTCATACTCCCGCACGATGGCTGGCGGTTCATCCGGCGAGGTGATCGCCCCCGGCGACGCGGAGGGCTCGTATCTTTGGCAGTTGGCCAGCCACGCCTCCGAGCCGAAGATGCCACCGCAGGCCGATCGCATTCCCGACACGATGCTCGGTGTCATCACGAAATGGATCGCCGGCGGTGCGATCGAACGCAAGGGAGCCGCGCCGGTAGCCAAGAAGGCCGGTGTCTCCCTGGCCCTTGACCCGAAGGCCGTGCTTGCGCCCGATGGCCCGCCGGTCATGCCGCCGCGGCTGTCGCTGCAGGTAGAGTCGCACGGCCGTCGTCCGCTCGCGATCACGGGGCTGGCGGCGTCACCCAACGGCGCTCTTACGGCCGTGGGAGGACGCGGGCAGGTGCTCCTCTACGACACCGGATCGCTTGAGTTCCGTGGGGTGCTCCCCTTCCCGGAGGGCGATGTCAAAACGCTGAGGTTTTCGCGCACCGCGAAACTCCTCGTCGCCGGTGGCGGCGTCGGGGGCAAAAGTGGCCGTGTCGTGATCTGGGACATCGCGTCGGCCAAACGGGTGACCGAGCTGGGCGACGAGTATGACGAAGTGCTTGCCGCCGACATCTCGGCAGATCAGCGGGTGGTTGCCCTCGGCGGCCCGCAGAAAGTGGTGCGGCTCATGCGCACGGCCGACGGCGAGGTAGACGCCGAAATCCGCAAGCACACCGATTGGATCACGGCGGTCGAGTTTTCGCCCAACGGCCGGATGCTGGTCACGGGTGATCGCGCCGGCAATGCCTTCCTGTGGGAGACGCGGGGCGCCCGTGAGGATGCCGTGCTCAAAGGACATGCCGGCGGCATCACGGCCGTGTCGTGGCGGGGTGACGGCGAAGTGATCGCCACCGCCAGTGAGGATGGCAAGATTCGACTCTGGAACCGTCGCTCGGGTGAGAAGATGAAGGAGTGGGACGCCCATCCGGGCGGCGTGCAGGGCCTGTGCTGGCTGTCCGACGGCCGGCTGGTCAGTTCGGGTCGCGACAAGAAAGCAATCCTCTGGAAGGGCGACGGCGGCAAAGAACGCGACTTCCCCGCGCTCGGCGAGATCGGGCTGCGGGTGGCGGTAACGAGCGACCGCCAGAGGCTCCTCGTTGGCGACCTCGCAGGCACGCTCGTGGTGTTCGCCGTCGACAAGGGTGAACTCGTCGGTACGCCCGACACGAATCCACCGCGGCTTGAAGAGCGACTGAAGGTGGCCGAAGCGGCCTTCAACGAGATCGTCGCCGTGGAAAAAACCGCAGCCCAAAAAGCCGCCGCCACCGCCACCTCCATGCAGCTGGCGGAATCGCAGGTGGCCGAGGCTCAGAAAGCAGTGGAGGAGGCGAAGAAGATGCTCGAGGCGGCCACCGCCGAACTCGAGGCGGTGAAGGCGAAGCACGCCGCCGCCGCCCAACAGGTCGATCGCTGGAAGGCGGAGCTCGAGTTCAGCACCTCACCCAGACAAAAGGACTGATACGGCGCCGGTGGAGAGACCTTGAGGCGTTCTGCCTCACAGCCTCGACATCGTGGCGAACCAGACGATGAATGCGACGGGGTCGGCGAACGCTCGAGGAGCGTTGGCGTATCCTCGCCCCGCGACAATCTGAAAGACCGCGCAGCGGCGACTTTTGCCGCCCCGTCGCCGACGATAGCCTGTTGGCTGTCGCTACCGATTGTGCATGTCGCACGACACGCCGCCGGCGGCCGGCACGTAGCAGGCCCGTGCGTAGTCCATCACCATGCGGTGGGAACTGAACCGCCAGGCCAGTGAACTGATCGAGTTCATCATCATCTTGATCCAGGTGCGCGGCAGGCCGTCGGAGTCGCGCTCGTAAAAGGTCGGGATGACCTCGTTCTCGAGCACTCTGTAGAGAGCCTCAGAGTCGCGACGGTCGGTGATCTCGTCGCGGGCGTGCGTCTCGCCACGGCCGATCGCGAAGCCGTTGCGGCCGTCGAATGCCTCGGCCCACCAGCCATCGAGGATCGAGCAATTGAGTCCGCCGTTGAGCACCACCTTCTGACCGCTCGTGCCCGAGGCCTCCAGCGGCCGCCGCGGGTTGTTGAGCCACACGTCGACACCCTGGATGAGGTGCCGACAGACATTGATGTCGTAGTCTTCCACGAAGACGATCCGGCCACCGATGTGGGGATCATGACGGAGGTTGGCGATCTTGCGGATCAGCGCTTTGCCCGGCTCGTCTGCGGGGTGGGCCTTGCCGGCAAAAATGATCTGAATTGGCCGGTCGGGGTTTGTCACCAGCGGGAGTAGCCGCTCGAGGTCGCCGAGCACGAGGTCGGCCCGCTTGTAGGTGGCAAACCGCCGCGCGAAGCCGATCGTGAGTACGTTGGGATCGAGCACCGTGCGGGCCTGTTCCACCGCCTCGTCACACTCGCCGCGGCGGCGGCACTGCCGGCTCACCCGGCGACGGACAAACTGCAGCAACAAATTCTTGAGGGCATAGTGCGTCTCCCAGAGTTCGCCGGGATCGCACTCGTAGATCTTTTCCCAGATGTCGGACTCACCCATGCGACGAAACCAGTTGGCGGGAAAGATGCGGTCATAGAGCATGAGCATCTGCCATGAGAGCCAACTCGGCACGTGCACGCCGTTGGTGATGTGGCCGATCGGCACCTCCTCTTCGACCCGCCAGGGCCAGAGGTTCGACCACATCTTGCGGCTGACATGGCCATGCAGGGCACTCACGGCGTTGGCCCGCCGCGATAGCTTGAGTCCCAGCACGGTCATGCAGAACGGCTCGTCGTGATTGTGGGGCTCGACGCGGCCGAGGCCCATGAGCTGGTCGTGCGAGATGCCGAGCGCATCCCGCATCGGGCCGAGGTGCTCCTCCATCAGGCCGCCGCCAAACCGGTCGTGGCCAGCCGGCACCGGTGTGTGCGTCGTGAACACCGTCTGCCGGGCAACCCTGCGGACGGCGTCGTCGAACGAGTAGCCATCGCGGTCCATCCGGCCCCGCACCGCCTCGAGCGTTGCGAAGACGGAATGGCCCTCGTTCAAGTGATAGACGCCTGGCACGACTCCGAGGGCCCGGATCGCCCGCACACCCCCCACGCCGAGCACCAGTTCCTGACGGATCCGGGTGCGCGTGTCGCCGCCGTAGAGCCGACTGGTGAGTTCGCGATCCTCGGGCGAGTTGCCGTCCACGTCACAGTCGAGCAGGTAGAGATTGACCCGGCCCACTGCCATCTTCCAAACCTGGGCGAAGATCGGTCCCGAGCGGGTGTCGACCTGCACCATGATCGGCTCGCCATTGGCGCCGATGGCCCGCTCGATCGGCAGGAGGTCGACCCGCGACTGAAGATATTCCTCGTGCTGATAGCCGTCGATGTCGAGCTGCTGCTTGAAATACCCCTGATTGTAAAAGAGGCCCACCGCCAGCAGCGGGATGCCGAGCCCACTGGCACTCTTGATGTGGTCGCCGGCAAGCACGCCGAGGCCGCCTGAATAGATCGGCACAGACTCGTGGATGCCAAACTCGGCAGAGAAGTAGACGACCGGCTTGGAGCCAAGCACTCCGGCATTGATGTTGCTCCAGGTGGAGTCGGCGGCCATGTATTCCTTGAGACGTCGATAGGCCTGATTGATGCGACTATAGAGCACCAGTTCAGCGGCACGGGCCTCGAGCCGCTCGGGCGTGAACTCGGCCAGCAGCGCAATGGGGTTGTGATCGAGTTGCCGCCAGCGAATCGGATCGAGCTCGCGAAAGAGGTTGGTCACTTCCGGGTGCCAACTCCACCAGAGGTTGTGAGCCAGCGCCAGGCACTTGTCATAGAGGTTTTGCGGCGAGAGTTCGTCGAGCCGCAGTGGCGTTGGTCCTGACCCCTGAACAGGACCATTCATGGACCTCGAGGCGGCAGGGGCGGGTGAGGCGAGTTCTTCAGCCTGGCTCATGGTCGATTCCTCCGGGCGTGATGTGGAGATGGTGGGAAACCTGCCAGAAGGTTCGGCAGTATACTCCGTCACCAACGCACCAGCGAGCCGCCGAAAAACAGACCATGTTCACGCCGCACGCCCTCGCGCCCGATTCCGCCGCGGTCGGCGGGCTGTGCACGAGACTTCGCGATCGGGCCGCGGAAACCGCGCGGATCGGCCCGTGGCGGAGCGGTGCGTTTGCGGCCCTCGCCGAATCGGAATGCCTCGCGGGCTTTCTCCCGAGCGACGTGGGTGGCACGTGTGCCAGTGAGCCGGCCCGTCTGGTCGCCCTCACATCGATCGCCGAGGCGTGCCTCACGACGGCCTTGGCGGTTACTCAATGGGCCGCCGCCTGCCGGATCATCGAAGGGGGGGATGACGCGACCCGCATGGCGTGGCTCCCGCCGCTGGGCCGCGGCGAGACGTTCACGACGGTCGGCATTTCCCAGCTCACGACGAGCCGCCGCCATCTCGGCAAGGCCGCCCTCACCGCGCGGGAAGAGGCCGACGGCTGGCGGCTCGACGGTGAATGCCCGTGGGTGACCGGTGCCGACTCGGTGGACACGATCGTCACCGGGGCCGCCACCGACGACGGCGGCCAACGGTTCTTCGTGGTCGAGACGGCGGCAACCGGCCTCACCGTCGAGCCTCCGCTGGACATGCTCGCCCTGTCAGGGTCGCGGACCTCAGCGGTGCGATGCGCGGGCGTGAGACCGGTGGCGGTGATCGCGCCGGCCAATGGTCGCGGTGCCCGTACTGGCGGCCTGGCCACGACAGCCCTGGCCGTGGGGGCCACACGAGCGAGCGTGGCGATCGTCGCCGAGGAAGCGGCGCGGCGTGCCGAACTGGTGCCGATCGTCGAGCAGCTGACAGCCGAGGTTGATGGCTTGGCAGCTCGGCTCGACGAAGCCGCCCGCACCGGCATCGAGCAGGAAAGCCGCGATCGCCTGCGGGCCGACGCCAATAGCCTCGTGGTGCGGGCGGCCCAGACGGCGCTGGTGGCCTGCAAGGGAGCCGGTTTCGTGCAGGGGCATCTGGCGGAGCGGCTGGTGAGGGAGTCGATGTTCTTCCTTGTGTGGAGCTGCCCGCAGGCGGTGACGCATGCCGTGATGTGCGATCTCGCTGGGGCGCTATAACAGGATTCTCATCGAAACTGACCTTGCTTCCGAGGTGCGGTTGCGTGTGACATAGAGGGCCCCGTCTGACTGGTTTGGCAGGCCCCGGCATGGATGCTCCGCGTTCGATCGTCATTGTGAAGTTGTCAGCCATCGGCGACGTGCTCCATGCCGTGCCGGCAGCGGTCGCCCTCAAGAGGGCCTTCCCGGCGACGCGGATCGGCTGGGCCGTAGAGGGGCGGGCCGCCGACGTGCTGGCGGGCCACCCGGCGATCGACCACCTTTTCCGGCTGCCGCGGGGCTGGCTGAAATCGCCCCGGGCCGTGTGGTCGTTGCGGCAGCAGTTGCGGTCGTTCGCCGCCGACGTCACGATCGATATGCAGGGTCTCTTCAAGAGCATGGTGGCCACGGCACTGGCCGGCGCCCACACTCGCATCGGCTATGCGAAACCTGAGTCGCGGGAGCAGGCGTGGATCGCCTACACCCACGCCATCCGTCCCTCCGCCACGCATATCATGGAGCGGCACTGCGAATTGCTCGGCCCGCTTGGAGTCAAACCACGGGCCATCGAATTTGACATGCCCCGCTGGCCGGTGAGCCGCAGCCGTGTGCATGAATGGTTTCGTGAACTGCGATTCGACGGGCCTCCCGCGATCATCAACCCAAGCAGCGGTTGGCAATCAAGGCGGTGGCCGACCGAGCGGTTCGCGGCAGTGGCTCGAGAACTCATGCACCGGCATGGTGTCCGATCGCTCGTGGTTTGGGGAGGCGGCGATGAACGCCTGGCCGCCGAACGGATCGTGGCCGACGCCGGTGACGCCGCCGTGCTGGCACCCGCTACGACGCTGCAGGATCTCGGCGAGGTCTGCCATCTCGCGCGGCTCTTCATCTCGAGTGACACCGGGCCTTTACATCTTGCAGCCGCGGTCGGTACGCCGTGCGTGGGCCTCTACGGCCCGATCCCGGGCGGCCGCAACGGTCCCTACGGGCCGCGGCACGTGAACGTGGAGCCGCCGGAGCACCTCCGGCCGGCCTGGGAAGATCGCAAGACCGACATGCAGTCGATGCTTGGCATCGAGGTGGCCGATGTCGTCGCCGCCGCGGAACGGCAACTTTTCCGCGCTGCTGCAGCGTAGTGCGGCTGGCGCATCAGCCCGCGGGCTTGCGCCCTGCGGCTAACTTCACGAAACCTTCGCCATCGTGGCCTCGGGTTTCTTGGCGACCATCCGGTCGCTCTCGTAAGCCCGCCCTCCAGGCGGGCGGTGGCGTTCTCCAGCCAGCACAGGGCGCAAGCCCTGTGGCCTGCGGCTTTCTGGACTCAGCCTATACTGGTGGCATGCGTCGGAGGCGTGCCAATCCGTTTTATGCCGTGCTCGGTATCGTGGGCTTTCTGTTCACGATCACCGCCTGCATGTATTGCCTCTCGGTGCTGCGCGGCATCAGGCCGACCGATCCTGCCGCTCCGGCCCATGCGCTCGAGACGCTGATGGACCGTTACGGCACGCCGTTGCTCGCGGGCCAGATCGCCGTGCTCGCCGTGGCCACGTTTGGGGCGGTGGCCCTCGACCACTTCGAGGGAGAGCGGGTGCGACGGGAACGTGATGCCGCGCGGCAAGCCGCAGCCTCGGACTCCGGGGTAGAGCATCCGTGACCGCCTCGGCTGCCCGGCAGATCGAGGTGCTGCGGGAACAGATTCGGCACCACGACCGCCTCTACTACGTGGAGGCGTCTCCCGAGATCACCGACCGCGAGTACGACGCCCTCATCGATCGGCTCACGCAACTCGAGGCCAAGTATCCCGAGCTCGTCACGTCCGACAGCCCCACGCAGCGGATCGGCGACGAGCCGGTGCCGGGACTGCAGGCGGTCACGCACCGGGTGCCGATGCTCTCGATCGACAACACCTACAGCATCGAAGACCTCGCCGCCTGGGGCCGCCGCGTGGAAAAATTACTCCCTGCCGAAGGGCGGGCCACGGAGGGCGAAGGGTACGCGAAGGAGCCGATTCAATGGGTGCTGGAACTCAAGATCGACGGCGTGGCCGTCTCGCTCACGTACGAAAACGGCCTGCTGGCGCTGGCCGCCACGCGTGGCAACGGGCTCATAGGCGACGATATCACCCACAACGTGCGGACGATCCACGGTGTGCCCTTACGGCTCGACCTCGACGATCCGCCGGCCTCCGTCGAGGTACGCGGTGAGATTTACATGACCAACTCCGACTTGGTCACCCTCAACGAGGAGCAGGCTGCCAAGGGGCTCCCTCCGTTTGCGAACACTCGTAACGTCGCCGCGGGCAGCATCCGGCTCCTCGACCCGCGGGAGTGTGCCGCGCGACCACTGCGGTTTTTCTGCCACGGCGTGGGAAACGTCGGTGGTCTCGGTGCCACTTCCCAGACGGAGCTGCTTGCCTGGGGGGTGCGGGCCGGCCTGCCGGTGGCCCCGCGGACGGCGGCCTTCGACTCGCTCGACGCGCTCATCGACCATGCGTCGACACTCATCGAGGAACTCCACGATCTCGACTTCGAGGTCGACGGCTTCGTGGTGAAGGTCGACCGGTTCGACCAGCAGCAGCGGCTGGGCACGACGGCCAAGAGCCCGCGGTGGGCGATCGCCTGGAAGTTCGAAAAGTTCGAGGCCACGACAAAGCTGGCTGGCATCCGCGTGCAGGTGGGCCGCGGCGGCACGGTGACGCCCGTGGCCGATCTCGAGCCGGTCGAACTTGCCGGCACGACGGTCAGCCGGGCCAGCCTCCACAACGCCGACGAGGTGGCCCGCAAGGATATCCGCGTGGGCGACGTGCTCGTCGTCGAGAAGGCGGGGAAGGTGATTCCTCACGTGGTCCGCGTGGAAAAGCACCTTCGCAAGCATCACCACGAGCCGTGGCAGCCGCCGACTGAGTGCCCCGAGTGCGCCACGCCGCTCGTGAAGGATCCCGACGGCGTCTACATCCGTTGCCCCAACGTCGACTGTCCGGCCCGCCGGCGGGAACGGCTGAAGTTTTTTGCATCGCGCGGCGCGATGGACATCGAAGGCCTTGGCGACAAGCTCGTGGAGCAACTGGTGGCCCAGGAACTCGTCACCGACTATGCCGATCTCTATGCGCTCACCGTCGAGCAGCTCACGGGACTCGAACGGATGGGGGCGAAGTCGGCCGTGAATCTCGTCGAGCAGATCGCCCGGAGCAAGGATCGCGGACTGACGAAGGTGCTCAACGCGCTGGGCATCCGTCACGTTGGGCCGCGGGTGGCCGCGATCCTTGCCCGGCGGTTTCCCGCGATCGGAAAGCTCCAGGCGGCAGGTGTCGACGAGTTGGCGGAGGTACACGAGATCGGCGACGTGATCGCCGCCAGCGTGCACGAATGGCTCGCGAGCCCATATGGACGGCGGGTGATCGCGGGCCTCGCCGCGGCAGACGTGCGGCTCGACCTGCCCGAGGCGGAGCAGGCCGTCGAGGGGCCGCTCACCGGCAAGACGCTCGTCGTCACCGGCACGCTCGAGCACTTCTCCCGACAGGAGGCCGAGGAGGCGATTCGCAAGGCGGGCGGGCGGGCGAGTGGCAGCGTGTCGAAGAAGACCGACTACGTCGTCGCCGGGGCCGAGGCGGGCAGCAAACTGGAGAAGGCTCAGAAGCTTGGTGTAGCGGTGATCGACGAAGAAGAGTTCCGAAGGATCGTCACTTCGTGACGATTGCCGCAGCGTACACCGCCATCACCAGCCCCCAGAGCGGCTCCCCGGCCACGAGGCCGATGAGCGGCCAGGCGAGCAGGCCGACGCGGGCCACCGTCCGCTGCGTGGCCGCAAACCAGATCCCCGCCGCAAAAACGATCTCGAAGAACATGATCGCATGCGTGATGGCGTTCGTGAGAAACTCCGAGCGGGCGAGAAGCCCCGTCAGGTCGACGACGCGGGAGCTTTCGCGGGCGGCAAGCCACCAGGCGGCCGTGCCGTTCCACCAGGCGTCTCCCTTGAGTTGGGCCACAGCGGCCCCGAGAGCGATCGCCGCCGCATGGGTCTGGACGAGGCCGAGCGAGACGCGGGCCCGCCAAGACGGCCGCGGCGCCGCCATGCCCATGCGATCATGCAGGAGTCGATCGATGGAGAAATATTCGCCGGCGGGGCCGATCGCCAGGCACCACAGCAGGATCGCCAGGCAGTCGTCGGCTGGTCCGGCCAGCATCGGGCCGCGGTTGAGCAGCGACGCCCAGAGCACCGCCGCTACAACGGCCGTGATCGGAGTCAGCAGCCCGACCAGCAGGAGGACAAACACCGCGGTTGTAATCACAAACAGGATGTGAACTGCGGACGGCGTGGTAGCGATATTGAAAAGCGAGAGGCCAAATGGCATCCGCCAACCAAATGGCCTCCGCCAGGCGACCACAGTCTCGGCTGGCAGGATGCCCTCCGCCCCAAACCACGCCTGCAGGTCACCGACATAGCTCCAGAGGAGAAGGACCCCGAGCAGGGCCGTGGCGATGCGCACGATGGCGAGCGGCTGGCTGCCCGTCGGCGTGAACCAAAACCGCATCCACGTGCCGCCGACGCCCGGAGTCGCAAACAGGTCGGTAGCGGTGGTCGCATCGCGGCGAGGTGAGCGGGGCATGGCGTTCACGGCACACGCTCCTCGCTCGGAGGCTTTGTGACCGGCGCCACCTCGCCACGGGGTTCCTGACGAATGAGTTGGGGCCGGCCATCGACGAGCCGCACGCGGGCCGCGAAGGCCTGCTGCGGTGGTGCCGGCAGGCCGGTGCGTTCGGGGAGCGGCTGTCGCATGATCCGGACGAGCACGTCGTCGCTGTGCGCCTCGTCCATGAGGCCCATGCCGATCGCTGTCGGCAGGATGGACTCACGGTCGGGATCATCCACGACGGAGACGACCGCGCGGGCCAGTCGATGCCACCGCCGTGCCTGTTCGCCCGTCTTGCCGTCGGGGAGCCGGATCGCCGCGGCAGATCCCGGCGCGGCGAATGGCCGCACTTCGATCAGGTGGTCCGCATCGTCGTCGAGGCCGTAGGTGAGCCGATAGTCGAAGCCGAGGTCGAGCCAGGCCGGTACCATCCACGGCGAGAAGAGGCGGTTCTTGATCGTCGTCACGAGCGGCGATCCGCCGCTGATCGTGTTGCCCATCATGGAAAGCACGAGGCCGATCAGGTAGATGCCCAGCGCCACCGTGACCGCCCCGCAGACGGTTTCGGTGGGTGGCGAGGGCTCGGGCAAGGTCGTGCGTGGATCAGTCATCAGACCCAGTGTGCTTGCAACCCAACCCATTCGCCAGCCCGCGGGCCGGCGGTGCCCACCACCCACTCAGCCCCGGGCGCAAGCCCGGGGGCTAGCGGCGGCGCTGGCTGGTGCGTCATCCCGCGGGCTTGCGCCCTGCGGCTGGGTGTGCCCACCACCCACTCAGCCCCGGGCGCAAGCCCGGGGGCAAGCGGCGGCGCTGGCTGGTGCGTC
>JBIKNV010000299.1:0-4223 GCA_044358475.1 Pirellulales bacterium
GGCGCAAAAAGGCCCCCGGAACGGTCCAGTTCCCAGGGGGGCGGAGAAACTGAACCGTTTCCGGGAGCGATTGGACGGAAACGAGTTGTTCGGTTGTCACCTGATGCCCTGCTCGAAGCGGCGGCCGCATCCGTGCTGCCGCGTCGCTTCGAGTGGGGTTTCATCTGGCAAACCCCTCAGCCTTCAGGCGGGGGGGACAGTAGGGATCGGTTTTTGGCGGGTCAAGGCCGCTTGCTGCTGGAGCACCCGGCGCAAAATCCTTGCCTAGATCCCCTCGTCAGGTTCGCCGCGGTGGAGGTGGGCAGGTGGCGAAGCATGGCGAAACGCTATGCTGTCGAGCCTTCGTTTCAGAGCCCGAGGGAAGGAGCCATCGCATGCACGCGACGCCGTCGATCACCGGTTCGATCCAGCCCACTGCCCAGCCGATTCCCGGCGCCGGCGTGCCACCGACCGGCGAGGCCTGGGAGGCCGCGTTCCGGGCCGCCCTCCCTTATGGTGAGTTTCTTGACCGGTTCGCCACGGCCGAGCAGCGGGCCCGCTGGGATGCCTTTCATGCCCGCGTTTTGCTCACTCCCGCGCAGAAGGAGTTGCTCGGGGGCTTTGTCCGGCGGATGCCGGTGCTCGTGCTGTCGGGCGCGTGGTGCGGCGACTGCGTGAACCAGTGCCCGATCTTCGCTCACTTTGCGGCGGCGTCCCGCGCGATCGACGTGCGGTTTCTCGACCGCGACGCCCATCCAGACATCGCGGCTCATCTGCAGGTGTGTGGCGGGCAGCGGGTGCCGACAGTGGTGTTTCTCAGCGAAGACTGGCATCCCGTGCTCGTCTACGGAGACAAGACGCTTGCCGCCTACCGGTCGGCGGCGTCGTCGCAGCTGGGCTCGAGCTGTGCGACCGGCGTTGTACCGCCGGCCGACGACCTGATCGCGGCGGTGACATCCGACTGGCTCGACCAATTCGAACGGGTGCAGCTGATCCTGCGGCTCTCCGGCCGGCTGCGGCAGATTCACGGCGACTGACAAAAGGGGACGCAGCTCTTTTGACTGCCGCGGAGCGAGCGCTCGTGGAGCAGGCCGCAGTCGTTACAGCGCATCCTGCCTACGTGTATCGCCGGCTCGAGGGTGGCACAAAGCGACCGGAGTGAGGCTCAGGCGTCTTCGGTGTCGGCGGCCTCGAGCTCTCCGGCGGCGATCGCTTCCGTGAGCCGCTTGTGATCGCCGGTCACGAAATGCGCTTCGGCCACCGCAAACACCTCCACCGCTTCGGCGAAGGATTTGTCGTCGCCGAGATAGGCGGCGATCGCCACGGTGTCGCCGCTGCGGGCGTGGGCCCGTGCGAGCGTGCGGGCGCAGAGGTCGGCGTAGAGTTCGACGGTGGCCAGCTTGGCCGACTCGACGTCGAAGCCGCCCTTCATGTCGTGCAGCTGACGGCCGAAGAACTGCTTGTTTGTGCCGGGCATGCCGTCGACCCAGCCGAGAAACAGGTCCGACACGGCCTGCATCAATTTCTGGCCGCGCACGATCCGCTGCCCTTCGTGCTCAATGCGCAGGAATTCCCCCATGTTTTTCACATGCGGCGCGAGTACGGAAGCCGTCGCTTCCTTGAATTGCAGGATGATTCGATCGTCGGCGTCGCGGCCTTCGAGGAGCGTGACGAAGCAGCGTGTGCCGATGCTGCCGACGCCCACCACCTTCCGTGCGGAATCGATGACCTTGTAGCGGCGGGCGATGACCTGGTTTTCCGGCGGGAGCGTCTCGACGAAGGTCGCGTAGCCGGTTTCGACATAGGCCTGCAGCTTCTCATCCTCGAGCCGCTCGAGCACGGGCGGCTTCGATTTGAAGCGAGCCTTGCCATCCACGTCTTCGGTGAGCCGGGCGATCGCTCGTTCCTGCGTGCGGCGGCGGGCCTTCTCGAGCGCGGCCTCGGTCTCTTTCGCGGGGGCCGCCGAATCAGCCTCGTCGGCCAAGGCCTCGATGTCGGCCGCCGTCATGCGTTCGTAGAGCACGCCGACGGTCGGCTTCTTCGACAGCTCCTGCATGGTCTCGCGGTAGGTGTCGGCGATATGGCGGGCGAGCGCGGCGGCTTTGTCGGCCTCGTCTCTGGATTGCAGGCAGGTGACAAACGACGTCGCCAGCCGCAGCACGTCCCACTCGAAGGGGCCGGGGTGGGTTTCGTCAAAATCGTTGACATCGAAGACGAGGTCCCGCTCGGGCGAGGCGTAGATACCGAAGTTGGAGAGGTGGGCGTCGCCGCAGAGCTGCACGATGAGATCGGTACTCTTGCGGGCCCCGAGTGCGGCGGCCATCACGGAAGCCGAGCCGCGCAGCGTGGCCAGAGGGCACACGGCCATGCGGGCGTGGCGGAGCGGCAGCAGTTCGGCGATCCGGTCACGTCCTTCGGCACGAAGCACGTCCACGATATCGGGCCGCTTCGTCCGGCACGTCGGGTCGCCGAGCTCCTCGACGGGCAGTTCCTTCGCTTGTTGCAGTCCGATCTCGATGCGGTCATCGAGCGTGGGGTGGGCCGGAGTCTCGACCGCGGGGGTGGCATCCATACCCACCATCATAACGCCGGGCAGACCACTGAGCGACCGCCGGCTGACGGAAGCTGGCGGATGCATCGCGAACCAACGGCATCGATGCCGAGGCGCTGGCTCGTCTCAGTTGTGGATCACTTCTCCATCAGCGATGCCGGCCAGTGCGTTGAGCACCGACTGCTCGATGTCTGTTCGGATTGGCCGTACAGATCCGTCGACGGTTGTGAACAGCACAACGTTGCCATGGCCGCCATTGAACTGTGGAGTATCACAGGTGGGTTCAGTGCCGAGACCGTTCATGACGGGCCAGCCGGCGGCTCCAATCCAGCCGATCGCCGCAGCATTTTCACCCAGCATGATGGTTTTGGATGTGCCATCCAGAATCTGGTGGATTTGTCTCGCTTGACGATTCACGAAAACACCCGCCCATTTCTTCCCTGTCGGCGTGTTTCCGTATACACCAGATACGCCGACATAGTTCGAAAGCCCCAGATCCTTCTCCAGCCGGCCGGCAATCATGACCACGGGACCTGATGACGACTCATACGTGAAGGACGTGTCGATGACGATGTCCTGCTCGCCGGAAATCGCTGCCGGACATCGCAGGACCGCGATTGGTGTGCGTGCCGCGTCATATGTCTCGGGCACTGTCCAATAGCCGTAGTAGGCCCCGCCTGGCGACTTCGTCGTGTGTTGCCGTAAAAGGTGTGGGTCGAGCCTGGAGTAGATGGCATTGTGTTCGAAGAATGGCAGTAAAACCGGAAGCAGTCCGACATTCGAAAAGTCCCACTGCCATGTTTGTGGGGATTCGGCTTGGTCGTCAAAGCCGTTGCCATTTTTGTCCCAAGGCCCGAGAAACCCGATTGGCAGGCGGCGCTCGACAGTTTCGAATCCAGCAGTTGCCAGCGCAATCTGCCGAAGGTGGTTCGCGCATGTTGCGCGGCGCGCTCCCGCCTTCGCCGATTGAACGGCGGGAAGAAGGAGGGCGAGAAGAATCGCAACGATAGCGATGACCACCAGCAGTTCGACAAGCGTGACACCACGAGCGGAGTCGCGCGAAATGGTAGGTACCGGTTGAGATCGCGGTTGCTTTTCGGAGGCATTCATGAAAGAGGAGGATAGGACGGTCAACGGCACATCCACAAGCGCGTGACCGGTGACGAGCGGTCGATGGCATGCAGTGCTCTTCTCGCAGAAAGCACCGGGCGCGAGCCCGGAGGCCGCAGCGGCGCCGGTTGGTGCGCTATCACGCGGGCTTGCGGCCGGCGGCTGGGTGGGGACCGCTCCATGAAATACGCCCGGCAGGACTCGAACCTGCAACCCTCGGTTCCGAAGACCGATGCTCTATCCAATTGAGCTACGGACGCATCTGCATAGATCGTAGCGATTTTGCGGTCGGTCTGCGCAGGGGTCGGTCGGATCGCCAGACGGGCGAGACGGGAAAATTCGGATATCTTTAAGAAGGCAAGGAATTTCTTCACCAGAAACCACCGATGGCCCAACTCACCCTCCGCGTGCTCCACGGCGCCGACCGCGGCAAGATCTACGGCGGTATCGCCACGCCCGTCACGATTGGCCGCGAGGAGGGCAACACGATCCAGCTCAATGACGAGCGGATCAGCCGCTACCACCTCAAGCTCCAGCACGATAACGACAAGATCGTGCTCACCGACCTGGAGAGCACCAACGG
>JBIKNV010000192.1:0-5624 GCA_044358475.1 Pirellulales bacterium
AGGTGGAGGTGGAGGTGGGGGCGCCGAAGGTGAGCTACCGCGAGGCCCCGACCCGTGCGACGGAATACGAATACAAGCACAAGAAGCAGACGGGTGGCTCCGGCCAGTTTGCCCACATCGTCGGCCGTCTTGACCCGCTCCCGGAAGACGCCGCTGAAACGTTCGAGTTTGAGGATGCCGTCGTGGGCGGTCGGGTGCCGCGGGAATACATCCCGTCGGTCGAGAAGGGCTTTCGCGCGAGTCTCGACAAGGGGCCGATTGCCGGCTTCCCAATCGTGGGCGTGAAGGCGACGCTGTCTGACGGTTCCTACCACGACGTCGACTCGTCCGATATGGCCTTCCAGATCTGCGCCCGGGCGGGCTTCCGTGAGGCGTTCCTCAACACGAAGCCGGTGCTGCTCGAGCCGATCATGAAGATGGAGGTGGAGGTGCCAGCCGACTTCCAAGGTCCGGTGACTGGCGAGCTCAACAAGCGGCGTGGCCTGATCATCTCGACGGAGACGGTGGGCAACACCTCGACGATCATCGCCGAGGTGCCACTGGCGGAGACGTTCGGCTACTCGACCGACCTGCGGAGCATGACGCAGGGGCAGGGTGTGTTCACGATGGAATTCTCGAAGTACCGGGCGACGCCGGGCAACATTCAGAAGGAAATCGTGGAAGAGCGGAAGAAGGCCGAGCTCGCCGCCGCGAAGTAAGCAGGCGGCCCGTCACACCGCCGCGGCGATGGCGTCCCACAGGGCGATCCGGGCTTCGAGACAGCTGCGGGCTGTTTCGGTCGCCTCCCGCCACTTCGTGGCGTCGTTGCCGCACATCCGCGCCACGATCCGGCGGCAGAGCGGCGCATGTTTCTCGTCGTCGTGCTCGATATGCCGCTCGAGGTAGAAGCGGAAGCGACCCCACGCCACAGGGTCTGACGCGGCCAGCCGGCTCACGAGGTGCCGAAACATGTCGGGGATCACGTCCTCCCGCCCAAACGTAAACGCGGCCACGATCCGGTGCGGAGAGCCGCTGTCGATCACGGCGAACGACTTGTGCACGAATTCGATCGCGGCTGGAGGCCCGCCACTCGCGGCGAGGGCCTGGTCGAGCGGCGCCCCGTCGCGCAGGAGGCTCACGGCGCGGTGGATGGCACGCGTATCCGCTCCGGCCCGCTCCATGCTGTCGAGGTAGAGTTCGAAGTGCGACGCCGACGACCCATCGGGGAGCAGATCGGATTCCTCATCGAGCACGATTTCGTTGGCGAGACGGCGGGCTTCGGGGTCGGGCGAGGGGAGCCAGGGCGTGGTCGTGCAGGTGAGTTTCTGCTGCATCGCCTTGAGCAGGCTCTGAAAATCCCACACCGCCCACACGTGTGTTTGCATGAATCGCCGCAGCTGATCAGACGTGGTGATGCGGGCGTAGAGCGGGTGGGCAACAAGCCGCTCGCGGAGGGGGGCGATGTCGGCGACGAGCCGCTCGGCGGAGGAGAGGGCGGGCGACGCGGGATTTTTGGGGGCCGGGGGGGCGAGTGTTGTCATGCAGAAAGTTTAGCCGCGCCTGGGCGGCCGGACAGGTTGCCGCGCAGGTGCCCTCCAGCCAGCACAGGGCGCAAGCCCTGTGGCTGCGGCGGCGCCGGTTCGTGCGTCATCCCGCCGGCTCGCGCCTGGCGGCTTGCTGGGCGACTGGTTTTTTCCGCCGGCTGCTCTGCGACGGGATCATCATGAACGTGGCGTCGAGCTTTAGAAATCCGATTCCGCCGGCCAGGATCGCGGCGGCGAGGCAGGCCATGGAAAGGCCCGTAAGCCAGGGGCGAGCGACCGCTGGCAGGGTAAGCGCGAGATTGCTCCAGGGGCTGGTGACCGCGGCCGCCAGGAGGAAAGCCGCCATCCATGAAAGGGTTTTCAGGATGTGCAGCCAGGTTCGGTGCGTGGCCGTCCGGAGGTAGAGCTGCGGAAAATCGGCGGCCAGAAACGTGGAGGGGCTGCCCGCCTTCCAGACCCGGTCGCGGGGTTCCAAGTGGCCTTGGCGGGCCAGCTTTTTCATCCCACGGGACGAGTAGGGCCCGTGCCGTTTGCCGTCCGATTTTTGGTAGTACCAGCGGCGTCGTGCCATCGGAGCAGTATACGGTGGGTAGAGCCATCCGAATTTGGGGGTACACTCTTGCTGGGGCACCCCGAAAGCATTCCTCCATGAAACACGCGAACAATTCGGCCAAGCCGTTTGCCGGAGAGGCTTTCCTCACGCCCGAGCTCGAGGAGTTGCCCTCGATCAGCCTGATCCTTCGCTGGCTCGATGAGCAGCAGGCCAACCATGCCTTGCCGCAGGATCGGTTCTCAGGAGAAGACTCCCACGAATATCGCCCCACGCTGCGGCCACCCGTGCCGGTGCTCACCGTGCTCGACGATGGCTCCCGTGACTACGGCGAAGAGTTTCGCATTCGCACCGACTCCTTCACCATCGGCCGCACGTCCGGCACCCTCACGCTCCCCAACGACCCGTCGATTTCCGGAGCCCATGCCGAAATCCGGCGGGTGCCGTGGAAGGGAGGCTACCAGTGGCACCTCCACGACCTCGGCAGCGTCAACGGCACGTTCGTGCGGAGTTCGCGGTCGGTGTTTCACGAGACGACGGTGATGATCATCGGGTCGCGGCGATTTCGACTGCGGAACCCGCTGAAACCGGCGGCACGGCAGCTCTCCACCACCGACACCAATCTCCTCGACAACGTGTCGATCCCGGAGACGGTCTGGCCGGTGCTGATCGAGGCATCGGGAAAGAGGGAGGCGCTACAACTGCCGCTGCGGAGCGAATCGGCGACGATCGGCCGCGTCGGTGGCGGGGCTGAGATCGAACTTGATGATCCGCTCGTTGCCAATTGTCACGCCACGCTCAAGCGGCAACGCGACGGCTCCTGGCTGCTGGAGGCCGATTCCACGCGCAACGGGGTGTGGGTCTCGATCACCTCGATCGAGCTGCGCAGCAACTGCTTCTTCCGCCTCGGCGAGCAGCGGTTTCGGTTCATGATTCCGTAGGCGGCTAGGCTGGCTTGTCCGGCGGCGGTGGTGGCTTGTACCCAAACAGTTCTTCGAGCAGGCTGGTCACATCGGGCACGGTGAGGGGCACGAAGATGATCTTCCGCCTGTCGTCGCAGTTCGCGCTTTCAATGAGCGACTGCTGCTTGGGAGTGGCGATCATGATGGCGGGCGTGTGTTGTAGATCGGGATGGCCGGCCATCGCGTTGAAGGCCTTCACGGCCTCGCCGCCGAGTTCGAGGCCGCTGAAGATGATGCCATCGGCCGGCGGAGCGGGCTCGGCGAGGCGGGCGAGGGCCCGATCGGCATTCGTGGTGATCAGGATCCGCACGCCGAGTGAGCCGAAGAATCGACGGAAAGCCTCCTGAGACTTTGGGGATTTCTCCACGAGCATCAGCGTGAATGGCTTGGACTGCGCCGGCTGAAACATGGGGGCTCCCCGTGGCGATGCGAATCGTTCCCTTTCCCACCAGAAAAAAAGTTTACCACATCCCACTCAGCACCAGGGCGCAAGCCCAGTGGCTGCGGCGGCGCGGGTTGGCGCGTCAGCCCGCGGGCTTGCGCCCTGCGGCTGAGTGGAGACGGTTGCGCCTGGCGGCTTGCTGGACAGCAAGCCCCGGGCGCGAGCCCGGGGGCTGGAGCGGCGCTGACTCCCCTGCGCCTTACGGCCGCCGCACACGAATCGCGAGGTTGCTGTCCATCACATTCACCCGCGCGGGCGTTGCGGCGACATCACCGTACGACGCGGGTACGATCGCCGCGGGCACCGCCATCTGCTCGGCCGTCCGCAGCACCGCGCGGTAGGGCATCGAACGGTTCTTGTTGGACCGCAGGTAGGTCATCACCCCGGAAAAATCGCCCGTCTCCTCGTCCACCAGAAAAGCCGCCGGCCGCTCGCCCTTCGTCTTCGCCCCATCGCCGCTCGGGGCCAGTTCCACCATGAGCCCCTGCGGGATCACGCTCCCATCTTCGTAGAGCACCGTACCGCGCACCGTACGATAGGCGATGGCGTCGGCCGTCGGCCCGAACACGATCGATGCGCCAATGAGATACATCAGCCACAGCGAGAGGAGCCCGCTGGAGGCCATGAGTCCCTGGGCGACACGGGGGCGTTCGTCAAGCCAGGCGCTCACATCGCGGTAGATCTCGCGAAGGATTTCGGTGATCACGTAATACATGAGCCGGCCTCCGGGGGGTGATGTTCAAGGCAGTTTCACGCTCAAGCCGTCCCTGCGATTAGCCAGACGGCGATGGGTCTCGGGGTCGATCGTGTAGGAGATCGTGCGCACGGAACCATCGCAAAACGACATAAAGCAACTTCCTGCGTGGGCGCTGCCGAATGAGAGCGGGCTCGTGAGGCCGGGATAGTCTTGGCGGGGCGTGAGGGCGGTGCCGGTGATGGGGTTGAAAAACGCGATGCGGTGGTTGTCGTTGTTGAAGCCCGAGTAGAGGTCTTCGTTGTCGGCCGGGTCGGCCCCGTTGAAATAGTGATTTGGATTGAGGTACTTCTCGCCGAGGAGGTAGGTGGTGGTGGTGCCGTCAGGGATGTCGGCGATGGGGGTGGCGCTGTGGAAAAACGACACACCGTTGGCGACGGTGCTCTTGTCGGGCCAGGGGTAGTTTTTCTCGGCGGCGAGGGAGGCGGGGCCGCCGGCGTGTTCAGCCCATTGGTCGCCGGAGCAGGCGGCGTAGTCGCCGCGGGCGGTCGTGGTGATCGTGTTGGAGCCGCGGGGCGTGATGCTGCCGCCGTGAAACCGTGTGCCGAATGGGCGGGAAGGCCGGCGGCTTGGACAGTTGGCCATGGGGAGCGGCAGTTGGCATCGCCGCGCGGAGCCTTCGAGTTGGGTAGTGGTCCATTCGTCGGCCTTGCCGTCGCGGCCGAGTTGGTGGATGGAGAGTTGTTCCACATAGGGGAGCACGGCGAAGAGCCAGTTGCCGGGCTGGTCGCTACCGGTGCTGCGGTCTGGGTCGGCTGTCCAATCCCAGCCCCAGCCGCCGGTGGGCAGCGTCTTTTGGGCCGACTCGTAATTGAGCATGCCAAGGCTGAGCTGCCGCAGGTTGTTCGAGCAGGCTGAGCGGCGGCCGGTTTCGCGGGCCTGTTGCACGGCCGGGAGAAGGAGGCCGAGAAGGATGCCGATGACGGCAATCACGACGAGCAGTTCGACGAGTGAAAACCCTGCCGCCACCGGGAACCGCTGGGCACCAGCCTGGGGGCCATGGCGGTGCTGACTCGCGCGGATTTTGGACATGGTCGGGCTCCTTGCGTGAAACGTCGCTGAAATCCCGTGGGCGTGTTGCCCCCTGCCCTGACTGCCTCCATTTTACGCGCGCGGTCAAGCGCGTGCCAGAAATCGGCGCGGGTTGGCGCGTCAGCCCGCCGGCTGGCGCCTGGCGGCTGGGTGGGGAACCGCGTCGTTCACCCCGCCCCCACTCAGCCCCGGGCGCGAGCCCGGGGGCTGCAGCGGCGCTGGTGGCTGCTGCTGCGTCGGGCCGTCAGCGTGTGCATTCCGGCACGTGCCAGAGGCCGGTTGCGCGAATGGCGTCATACATCGCGTCGGGGGCGAGGTCGGCACCATTTGGCCAGCGGATGCTTCTCTCGACAGCTGCCGC
>JBIKNV010000191.1:0-5624 GCA_044358475.1 Pirellulales bacterium
GGAGCCGCTACCGCCGGGTGGTCGGGGCTGGTAAGCTTTTGACCACGCCCTCGTAGCTCAATTGGATAGAGCGTCAGCCTCCGGAGCTGAAGGTTACAGGTTCGATCCCTGTCGAGGGTATTCACGCTTTTCGGCCACTTCCGCACCGGGATGCATCCGGACGCAAGGTGCGGAATTCTCGGACAAAACCGTGTTTTTCGGTTTTGTCTCCGGTTCCCTTTGCGTCCCCATTCCGCCCTTGCGTGCAGGTGCAGGGTACGATTTATGTACCTGTTTCGGGGTTCGTTTCGGGGCCGCCGACTCGGGTTTTTCCCGACGATTTCGTCGTTTCGCTCCACGCGATCAGCCGATGCCGGCCTCGACGAAGGCTCGCAGGCCCCGAATCCATCGGAGCCACCTCGCACGATCGTGTTCGCCCTGTGGAAGCACCTCGTCGTACCGAAACACGGTGCCGAACGGCGTCAGACGATCGATATCCGCGAGGTCCCCCGGCAGCTCGACGCCGATGCCGGAGAGCAGCTCGATCAACACGCCGAGATTGTGGGTTCGCGGATAGTCGGCCTTGCGGGACGCCAACGCGGCCTTCAGCAGCTTCTCGGCGGCCTGCTGTGCGTGAAAACCGAGCGTGTCGTCATCGACGTCACGATCGCCGAGTAACCGCTCCAAGACGAGTTCATCCTGCCTTGCTTTGTGGAGCAGGACACGATGACGGTCAGGCGGCATACAGCACTCGACCCTCGCGACTGGCGGCGTGTTCGACGGTGCCGGGCGTGGTCGATCGGTGCTCGAACTCCTGCTCACTCACCACGAGAAGATCGACCGGCATCGAAAGCCCCTTCAGCACCCGATTGAGCCTGATCATCTCCTCGTAGCGGTCGCTCACGGTCGGTTCGATGACGAGCAGATCGACGTCGCTGCGGTCGTCGGCATCCCCGCGGGCGTGGGAACCGAACAGGATGATCCGGGACGGCCGGGCTGCCGTCACCAGCCGCTCCACGGCCATGCTGATACGTTCGGCTGTCGGAGCCCACCGGGTGGGAACGTTTTCCATGGCACCATCGTACCTCCGGCTGCATCCGGCAGCCACGCTTGGAGATCCGGTTCAATCCGCGGGACGCGGATTTTCTCGCTTCTTGAACCCGTGCTCGTGGCCGTGCGCCGCTGTTGCGGTGCCGCCCTCCTACGCCGACCTCAGCGTGCTCGGATCCACGGTCACGATCGAGGCGGCCGCTCGGTCATAGCTCGCCGAACGAACCTGCATGTAGAACTCGAGGGCGACCTTCGGGGTGTGCCCGAGCCAACGGCAGAAGTCCTGGATCGGGATGCCCTTCTCGGCGAGTTCCGTCGAGCGGGTCGAGCGGAGATTCAGGAAGGGCCTGCCGAAGTCCGTGATCCCCGCATCGGCGATGATCCGACTCATCGGCACGCCCAGATTGCTCTCCGACGAGTACCCGAGCACCACCCTGCCGCGCGGCGCGGGCCTGGATGCCTGCAGCCTCCGAAGTGCGGCGGAGAGCTCGGGAAACAATGGAAGATTCCGCATCCTGACCCGACGGCGGCGGCCCTTGGCGCCGCGGACGCGGATCAGGTTCTCCTTCCAGCGGATGTCCTCCCACTCGAGACCCACGATTTCGATCGGTCTCATGCCGCCGAATCGCGCGAGGCTGAAGATCACCTCCCATTCGACATTCGGGCAGGCGTTCAGGACACGCGTGGCCTGCTCCGGCGTCATGAACCGCTGCCGCGCCTCGTTCGGCGTCTCCTGCATGTCCTTCATACCGGCGAATGGATTGACCGCCACGTGGCCCCGGGCGACCGCCGCGGCGAAGAACTCCTTGGCCTTCCGGCAATGGGTGCTGACGGTGTTGGGCCCGAGGCCGCCGACCGCCACGAGATGCACGCGGAACGCCTCGACGTCCTCCGCCGTGATCGAGCCGATCTCCCGCGACGTCCCGAAAAAAGCGTCCAGCTTCTTCTTGGTTTGGGTGAGGTTTCGGATCGTCGTGGGGGAGTATTCGTGGGTTTTCTGCTGGATGTATGCCGCCGCGAAATCCGTGAGTGTCATGCGGCGCGAGCCGAGCCCGGACCTGATGAGCCCGAGTCGTTCGAGTTTCGTGCGAAGCCCGTCGGCAACGCCCCCGACCCAGGCCGCGGTCTCCGGCGGCATCGAGACGTTGGCACGCCTCGATTCGATCAGCCGTTCGGCGTGCCGCAGAATCTCTTCCGCCGATCTCTTCTGGATCTGGCCGAGGAAGAGCGATCGGCTGCCCATGTCGTCGTAGTATCTGACGACGTAGGCCCCGGATTTCCGCCGCGTGAGGTTAGCCATGGGGCGCCTCCTTCCGGCACGGGCGTCGTCGTCTGTCTATGTAGTCGTCGAGATCGGCCCTGTCGTACCGAATGCAGTTCTTGCCCATCTCGATGACCGCGACTTCCTGTCGCTCCGACAGGTACTGCAGTTGCCGCACCGAAATGGCCAGGTACTCCGCGGCCTGCTTCGTCTTCAGAAGCGCACCGGCGTCCTGCCTTCGACGGCCGGCTTGAATCAACGCCCCGCGTCCACGGCTGACCGCCTTGTCCTTCACTCCGAGCACCGGCGAGGCCTCCTGTGCGCAGGAAGACCCCTCGTCGGTCACCGGAGGACGAGCATCACCGTCGAACTCCCCGAACCCAGCGTGTGCCGCGCTCATTTCCCCACCTCCCTTCCGGGAGCGTGAGGCTTCGTCGCGAACGGGTTCCTCCGAACCAACTCCTTTCGCACGCCGAACCTGAAAATCCGGCGAGCCTGCCGGCAAAGACACTCGACCGTGCTGAGCCTCAGCCCTCTCTGGGCCTCGAGCCAATCCCGATAGAGCAGGGCGTCCTCATCCGTGATGGAGTCCGCCTCCCGCTCGGCACCGAAACAGCTCGCCAGCCGGATCCCCCCCATCCGAGACCGTGAGCGAGTGACGCTCCGGGCATCCGTCAAATGGTCGCCGTGGGCCTCGAGAAGCCCCTTCAGCGAGATTTCACCGAACTTTTTCTCGCTCATCTCACCCCCATTTCCATGGCGAGGGGGATGTCGGCCGGTTCATCGGTGCTGCCGACGACACGGACGGAGAGAGTCTCGTATCTCTCCGTGCCCGGGACGGGGGAGAAGAGATCGGTGAACCGACCGAAGTCCAGTTCGCCTTCCACCAGTCTTCGGTGGATGAGAGAGGATTCCCGTTCGCCGACTGGGACCTCTATAGAGATGGTGCGCGTGACCTCGACGCACCGAAGGGCTCGTTCCTCGACGAGCACGATATCGGTTTTCATTTTTATCCTATTTCATTGGTTTCCTCGCGACTGGGTTGTGGCCTGCGGCACCCTCGTGACATCCGAGTTAGTCACAGACCGTTACCAGACGGACGGGTGTGATTATCTCGCATACATACCGTCACGTCAATATCACCATTCACTATTCACTGTGCTGTTATTAATCCCTTATTAATCGCTCGTGTCCCTTCAGACCCGATTCGGACAGGGAGTTTCATGGGATAGAGAACGAATGAAAGGGGATTCCGTCCTCAGCCTGTCGTACGGATGACTGAAAAACACAAAACGGCGTTGAATGTCAGGCCGTATATAAGCCCAGACCAAGCCGCCGTTTTTGTAAAACTCCCTTCGGAACCCATCCGGGCAGGGGATTTAATGGGATGGAGAACGAATCAGACGAGTCTGAAAAACAGAAAAATACTTCGGCGGCTCGGTGGGCGGTATTGCGCGCCTCTCTACGGACCCGCAAAACATGAAAAGAAGCCGGGCTTCCGGATCGGCCTCTTGCCCCGGAAGCCCGGCCCAGCATCACGCGGGTGTCGGATCGTGCTTCTCCGCACGCGCCTCAGCGAGTCCGCCTGCGGCCTCGCGGACTCCGTCTTTCATGACCCGCTCGAAGACCGTGGTGATGGCCTTCCGAACCTCTTTCCCGGTCTTGCCCGCCGCCTCCTTGCATCCGTACTTGATCAGCAGGTTGGCGAGGGTCCTGCTTCTGACTTCATCACCTCGGTCGTCGAGCGTCACCACCAACTCCTCGGCATGCGATTTGACCTCCTGGAAATCCCACCGGCGGACACCCAGTGCCTCCAAAGGGGCTTCATCCCAGTCGGGGATCGGCTGCTGGCTCATCCAGGCGACGTACCAGGGGCATTCGTCCTTGTTCTTCGAAGCGCCGAAGATGCGGGCGGCGACATCCTCCTTGAACCTCTCGTAGTCGCGTTTGGCCGCCTTGGCGATCGAATGCACTTCCTCCCAGTGGAAGCGGCAGGGTACGTAGCCGCCGTGCCGGAGCGGGAGCTGCTCCACGGATACGGCCTGCCGCAGAAGCACCCAAGCCTGGTGCGTCGCCCATCCGTTGAGAAGGTATTGCGACTCCATCTCGTCGTAGCCCCGGGGCGTGTGCACGTTCTCCGATCTGATCTGCTGTCCGGCGTCCCTCGTGGCGATGAAGTCGTCCAACATCCTCTTGAAGAGCCGCCCACAGTGCCGCATCTTGTATTTGTCCGGATCCTTTTCGCGGTTGGCACGGTGGATTTCGTCCGCAAGTGTCAGCAGGGGCTTCCAATCCGTCGGAGGTACCCGGCAGGTCGTGACCTTGGTGATGATCTCCTCGAGATCTCTTCCCACGATTCCGAATCCGGTGGCGAAAAGTCCTACCTGCGTCTGGGTTTCTCGTGAGGGCTCGAGCGCGGACGTCGAAGGCACGGCGAAGAGGCTTTCCGCCGTGATCTCCGCGGGCTTCTCTTCCCTTCGGACCCGCTTCCATCCGTCCCGCCAGAGCGCCGCCAATTCACCGACCGGCGGAATGCCCACCACGAACTTCCTGGGAAGGACCTGCTGGATCGTGATGAGTTTCAGCCCCTGGAGCCGCGTGAGCGCCCTGGTCGTCGTTCTCCGGTCGCAGTTGATTCCTCTCGCCAGGTACTTGGCGGACAGGTGCCTCGGCGGCTTGTCGGGATGGGCGCCGGCATTGTGGTAGCCCGGCATCCCCGCCACCGGATGACTGATCCGCACAAGCCGCCAGAACAGCTGGTTCGTCCTCACGCTCAGGGTCGTCGACGACTTCGGCAGGAAGACCCGGTCGACGACGAAGCGGTCGTACCACCGACCCCTGCTCCGGAGCCGCCGACGGAACCAGCCGCACGAACCTTCCACGGGCTCCACGGCCTCGACCCGGCTGCCCACTTCCCCCACGAGACCTCTGGCGATCAGGAACCGGACCGCCTTGTCGACCGCCTTCTTGTCGAGGCGGAGCGACAGGGAGATCCTCGTCCGGCTGGTGTTCCGTCTTTCGGGTTTCTTGTTTCGCGCGAGGAACAAGAGGTAGCCGTAGACCAGGGCCCCGGTACTGTCGAGCGGGCAGTCCTTCACCCGTTCGTCGAACACGGGAACCAGCAGGAATGCCCTGTCCCCCATGTCTTGATACTTTGTCTTCATCATCACCCTCCTTTATTCGGGTCGTGCACCAGCGGCATGCGGGTGTTCCCTTCCGAATAGAGGAGTGTGGTCGTCGGAATTCTTTTCTCGGAGTGTGGCGCGGGGTCTATGCGAGAAGTGCCGGGTATCCATGGGAGTACGGTCACGAAATCCATGTGACTCCAGGCCAC
>JBIKNV010000373.1:0-3519 GCA_044358475.1 Pirellulales bacterium
TCGGGCGATGCGTGGCGGCTGCCCATCATGGCTTGTCCAGATATCGCCGGCAGCGATCGACACGGTCTCGCCGGGCAGGCCGACGAGCCGCTTGATGTAGTTGATCTTGGCATCCTCCGGATATCGGAAGACGACGACGTCCCAGCGCTCGGGCTCGGCGAAGTCGTAGGCGAACTTGTTGACGAGGATGCGGTCGCCGTTGAACGACGGATACCGTGAGTCGTACTCCAGGCCGCCGTTCCGCTGCTGCAGAAGTTCGACTGGGAGGCCGCAGTTGGGACAGGTGCCGGCGGCGACGAGTTTGCTGTCGAGCCGCGCCCGTCGCTGAGCGATCGGGCCATCCTCCCGCTCGAGATTGGCCAGTTGCCGGCGGGCCTCCTCCCGCTCGCGTGGCGTGCTCAGCCCGCTGTCGGCGGCTGTCCGCAGCCGTGCCACCTCCCGTTCCAGCCGGGCCAACTCCATGCGGAGACCTTGCGACTGGTCGTCCTCCTCGGCACTGCAGCCGACCCGATAGGCAAGCCCGCATGAGTCGCAGACCAGATCCTTGTGGCGGCCCATCAATGTGGGAGCCATCGACCCGGTCGGAATGACGAAAGCCTCCGCCTCGAACGCCCGAAACAACAGGGCCAGTGTGAAGGCCACCACGATCGATTCAATGGTCTCGCGGCCGAAGGCCAGCGGGCTGCGGACCGTGTCGCCCGGCTTCGGGGCGTTGGGGTTTTCCTTCGCCACCGGTTCCACGGAGTCGCCATTCACGGCTCCCGCGTTCTCGAGATGTTCGTCTTTTTTCGTCATGACTCGGCCACTCCGGCAGACCAGTGTACGGTGCCGTTCACCCGCCGCTCAACGGGCCAGACAGGCTTCCACTGCAGCGGTAATGTCCTCGTAGGTGAAAGGCCGCCCCATCTCCTTGGAGGCCATGTCGTCGTCGAACTTCCGAGCCAACGACCCGTCCGGCTTCCAGATGAAGACCGCCGGCACGCTGACGAGGTCCATCTTCTGATAGAGCGCGTCGGCATCCTCACGGGCCACGAGGTTCACAAGCCTGCCGGCACCGACATCCCGCAGGAATCCCTCCACCCGTGGCACCACCTCGTCTGGTGACCCGATCCCCTCGTAGTCGAACGAGAGCGACAGGCAGGCGACGCGGTCGCCAAACCTCTCCTGCAGCTTCACGAGGCCGGGAAATTCCTTCACGCACGGCGGGCACGACGTGCTCCAGCAGTCGAGCACCACGACCTTGCCCGCATGCCTGGCCCGCTCGGCCTCGACCTCCGCATGATCGACCAGGCGGATCGACACAGACGGTGCAGCGACCGTCGGCGCCGCGACGGCAGGAGCCGATGCGACGCGGGCATTTGCCGGTGGCTGGCTTCCGCAGCCACCGCAGGCCACGAGGAATGCCATAATGCCACCCCAACCCATGCCACGCTTCACACACATTCGCCATAAACCTCCAGAGTCGCTCGCCACGCCGCGGGAGCTCGTCGTGGCCTGCGCACCGATGCGAAGCCACATCAACCTGTCGCACATCGTACGCACCTGCGGCTGTTTCGGCATCCGCCGCGTCATCGCCTGCGGTGCCGCCCGGCTCCACGACCGCATCGCTCGCGACGGTGCCGACGCGGTCGCCCTCGAAGTCCACCGCAGCCTGCCGCCGATGCTCGACCGGCTGAAGGCCGAGGGCTACCAGCTGGTGGGGCTCGAGCAGACGACAGGCTCGGAGAGCCTGTTTTCCTTTTCCTTCGAGCCGCGGACCGTACTCGTGGTCGGCAACGAAAGAACGGGGCTCGAGCCCGACGTGCTCGACCGGCTCGACCGCGTGGCCGAGATCCCGATGGCCGGCATGCCCCACAGTCTCAACGCGGCCACGTCGACCTCGATCGCCGTCTATGAATACTGTCGTCAGCATCCCCGCCGCGAAGAGCCGCAGGGATGACGCTCGTCATTGGTACCGACGAAGCGGGCTACGGGCCGAACCTCGGGCCGCTCGTGGTGGCAGCCTCGGTCTGGCGGCTCGAGGCCGCGCCAGCCGCCGTCGAGGCGGCACTGGCAACTGCGCTGACTCGCGCTGCCGCAGCGGCCGAGCCGACAACGCCGCACGCCACATCCCGCGCGACTCCCGTGTGGTCAGATTCGAAGCAGGTCTATCGCGGCGGGCGGAAGTCTGCCGGCCAGGGCATCGCCGCACTCGAGGTGGGCGTGCTCACGGCGATCGCGATGGCGAATGGGGGCGTGCCGCGAGCGTGGGACACATTCGCGGCAGCAACCGGCATCGGCGCCTCTGCCGCCCCGCCGTCGGAATGGTCGGCCCTCGTCTCGGCATCGCTTCCGCGGACAGTCGATGCCGGCGCCTGCGCGGTGCGAGGGGAACGAATCACGCGAGCACTGGCCGACGCGGGAGCGTCCCTCGAGCAGATCGCCTGCCGGGTAATGCACCCCAAGGAGTTCAATGGTCTCCTGGCCGCCGGGCTCAACAAGTCCGATATCCTCTCGCAGGTCACGCTCGCGTTGGCCGCCGCCGCCTGCCGCCGGGCAGAGGCCGACGAGCCGACGGTAATCTGGTGTGATCGGCATGGCGGTCGCAAGCACTACGCCCCCGTCATAGCGCGGCATTTCGACTGCCCGCTCGTGCGACCGATCGAGGAAACGCCCGCGCGGTCGGCGTACGACCTGCCGACCTCACGCTGTCGCATCGAGTTTTGCGTGGGGGGCGAAGACCGCGGCCCCGTTGCCCTGGCCAGCATGACGGCCAAGTATGTCCGCGAGTTGGCGATGGAGGCCTTCAACACCTTCTGGGGCGATCGCTCTCCCGGGCTCGCGCCCACGGCCGGCTACCCGCTCGATGCCGCCCGCTGGCGCCGCGACGCCGCCGCCGCCATTCGGGCTGCCGGCATCACCGACGACGACCTCTGGCGCCGGGCGTGAAGCCTTGCCCCACACCGGTCGAGCCATCACAATCCCTCCATGGCCACGGTACCCACGCATGTCTACATCGTTCGCCACGCCTGGGCCGAGGATGCCGGCCCGGATGGAGACGACTTTTCGCGGCCACTCACGAAGAAGGGACGCAAGCGATTCGAGAAGTTCATGGGCCACCTCCTTGATGGCGGCATGGAGATCGATCGCATCGCGACGAGCCCCTTGATCCGCGCCCGTGAGACCGCCGAGATCATGGCACGGGTGTTCGGGATCGAGTCGGGCGTGGACCTGGTCGAGGCCCTCGCCCCCGGGGCCGACTGGCAGGCCGTCCTCGAATGGACGATCCACCAAAACGCGGCTCGCGTGGCCTGGATCGGGCATGCCCCCTGCGTGGGGCGACTGGTGGCCCTGACGATCGGCGACGGCTCGGCCGCCATCCGGATGCAAAAAGGAGCCGTGGCCTCGCTGCGGCTCGACGATGGACCCGGTCACCCGGGCGAACTGGAGTGGCTGGTGACAGCCGGCGTGGTCGATGGGCAGTAAACCGACTAAACTTTGCCGAAGCGACCCCGAGTCATGCCCCCCGCGATGAACAGG
>JBIKNV010000193.1:0-5594 GCA_044358475.1 Pirellulales bacterium
CGTTGAGCGTGTGGCTCAGCTTGAGCAACTTGTTCAGTCGCTCGCGCTCGAGGTTTTCCTGGTGGCTCAACTTCCTGCGACTCATCGAAGGCTCCTCAGGTGCGTGGACGCAGCGGACGGCCCAGAAAGGGAACGCACGGTCAGTGTCGTCAGGTTTACGGCCGTTGCAACGACACGAACTGCGGACATGGGTGGGAAATCGGCGATCTTGTCCCCTGCAATGATGCCCGAAGACTGACCAACTTTGGTCCGGATTCGAAGTCTCACGCGGCACACGACTTACGTTCGAGCCCTACTGCCGCCTCTCCATCGTCAGCGGATTCGCGTCAGCCTAAACCAAGCCCGTTTCCCCGGCATATTCCCTGACCGCGATCGTGCCCTCAGCCGCCCCCGAGGCTGACGGCCATCTCTGCCGACGCTCCTCTCGCGTCAGCGTCTCCCCCGTCCCTCCAGCCGCGCCACCGCTGCGCATCCATCCAACCATGAAGCTCACGATCCAGCTTGTGCCGATTCCTCCTCCCGGCCACATCGGCAACACCCCCGGGCCTTCCTTTGCCTGGCACTACACGACTGGCCAGAAGCTCAACCTCATCCTCCGCTCCGGTGCCATCCTTCCCACCACGGCCAGGGTCCCACACCACGAGAAACCAGTCGCCTGGTTCTCGACCAGCCCGACGTGGGAGCCGACCTGCACGAAGGTCCCCATCCCCGGCAAGCTCGGCCAGATCATGACGGCCAGCGCTCAAGGCGGCTTGGCCCGCATCCAGGTTCCGGCGAGCGCGGCACCCCATCGCATCCAGGATCTCCCCCGACTTGCTGGGACCACTCCCGAAGACTGGCTCGGCCTCGTCCTCGCTGGCCTCGAACTCGGAGCGGACCCCGGCTCGTGGCGTTTCACGCTTTCCTCAGTGCCCGTGTCCCTCTTCAGCGTGGTCGAGTTCTTCGATTTCGCGACCGACCGCTGGCACGCCGTCGACATTGCAGAGCTGGCCTGCCGCAACTGACAACCCTTTCCTTCAATCCAACACCATGAACACCACCCTCTTCACCGCGCTCTTAGCCTCCGGGCTCGCGCTGGCCCTGTCCCGTGAGCATCGCATCCGTCGTGCGTTCCAGACGCTTGCGGCCCGGCTCCTCGACAAGCTCCGCCGACAGGACCACACCCCGCCCGCCAAACACCCGCCCCACTCACCCCGGAGGCACGCATGAAGCCACCGAACGTCACGACCTCCATCCTCGTCCCCATTCTCCTGTTGCTCTGGCGATTCCTGTGGCGACGGGCCTTCAACGTCTTGGCAGTGCTCGCTATGGCGGTGCTCTTCTCGAACCACGCCGATGCAGGCTGGTTCACGCGGAAGCCCGATCCCGCCATGGAGGCCGCCAATCGGGCCCTCCAGCAAGCCGCCGAGACCGCCAACGACTCCGCACGACTCCAAGCTGATCAGAACATCCGGATCGCCGAGGCCATTAGCCAGCTATCGGGCGAACGAACGCAGTTGGCTGGACATCTCGAGTTCTTGGCCAAGCACAGCACACGCGATTCGGCGTGGGCTGCGGCCTTGGAGGCTTTCGGGCCCACCATTGTCGTAGCCCTAGTTCTCGCTGTCGGCGGCGTGGCCCTCTGGCTCGTCACGCGAAGCGGCCCGGCGGATGCACAACTCGTTGATGTCCTGCTCGATGAGGTCACGAGCGAGAACCCCCGATGGCTGTCGCCGACTCCATCACGGCCGCTGCTCGGGGCCGACGTCGACACGCGAGCACTCGTAGCCGCCGACGATCACCACGACGCCGACAACGCTCCCGACTCCGCCCCCTACACCACTGAGGAGTACCCCTTCTGACATGAGCCACATCGTCGAGATCAAAACCGAAGTCAGGGACGAGCAGGCTGTCCGATCAGCATGCGTGCGTCTCAAGCTCGCGGCCCCGGAGACCAGGACCGTCCGGCTGTTCAGCGCCACGGAGACGGGCCTGTGCGTCGAGCTTCCCGGCTGGCGCTACCCCGTCGTCTGCAACGTCCTCACCGGCGAACTCCGCTTCGACAACTACAACGGCCACTGGGGTCCGCAGGCGGAGCTGAACAAGTTTCTCCAGGCGTATGCCGTCGAGAAGGCCAAGATCGAGGCCCGCAAGAAGGGCCACCTCGCCTACGAGACCGCCCAGGAGGACGGCTCGATCAAGGTCACCGTTCACGTCCGGGGAGGCAACCGATGAGCGACACCAACCAGCGCATCGAGATCACGGTCTCCTCCGAGGGCGCCGTGTCGATCAAGACCTCGGGCTTCACGGGTTCGTCATGCCGCGACGCCACCAAGGCCATCGAGAAGGCCATGGGCGCCACGAGCAAAGAGTCACTGCTACCGGAGTTCCACGCGGGCACCCAGGCCAGCGAGCAGCTCCGGCAGGGCAGCTAGCCGACGCGCGATCACGGCAGCACTTCTTCACGACCGGGCAGCCACGGCGTTCAAGGGCCAAGCGTCCTCCGTCGTCGGCTGCCCGGTCGTTCTTCATTTCCAGGGAGACCAACCGCCATGACCACCCCTGACCCCTCCGTCGAACAGATGATCGCCGAGATGCAGAGAGCCGAGGAGCGTGAGCGCCGCGAGACGACCGACCGGCTCCACAACGAGATCCTCCCCCAGTTCCGCAGGCTCGGGGTCGCCAACATCGAGGTCAGCTACTCGGGCTACGGCGACGACGGCTCGATTGACGGCATCCAATACCGCGATCCAACGGGCATCCGCGTCGACCGTGCCACCATTCCCGCCCAGCTCGTCGAGGACCTGGAGCACTGTGCGTACTCGTTCCTCCCGGCTGGCTTCGAGATCAACGACGGCGGCCAGGGCACGCTCACGATCGACGTGCAACTGGCGAAGATCACGCTCACCCACGAGACCAACTACACCGCGTCCAACTCGACGACCAAGGAGTTCACGCTCTGATGGCGCACCCGATTCACCACGCCGAAAGCTCTGCCCGCAAGTTCGGCGGTGAGCCCCACGAGTTCCTGCCACTCCACGATTGCTGGACTCGTCGAAGAGTCACCTCGCCGACTTCAGGCACCGGGCCCTACGGCACCACACCGAGGGCATCTTCATGCTGGAGAAGATCTTCGGCACGACGATCACGCTCTCCACCGGCCGCGTGCTCCCGGTCAGATTCGTCGGCGAGCAGCATGTCCTCGAAGACCTGGGCCGGATCCCCACCGTCCAGGACTGGCTGCTGCGCATTCAGCCGGAGCGGTGGATGCTCGGCCGCGGCAAAGATGCGGCGATGTAGAAACGCCACTCGCCCGTCGGCATGCTCCGACGAGCGAGTGGTGACTGCGGCAACGCAACGGCCGTTGACTCAGAGTCCGAGAAGGCTAAGAGCTTTCTCAAGGTACGAGTCGAGAAGACCCTTGCCCGCGAGGTGTTGGCCAAGATCGGTTCTCTCAACGAAAGTCTCGGCGACGGCCTCGAAGTCGGCTTCTGTGGTAGCCATTGTGTCACGCCCCAGGAGGTACAAGGCCGCGAAGGCCGCCCTCTCCCTCGGGGGTCGTGAGTTGATGAACGCCTCCACGCTCTCCGGTCTTATCCTGCCTGGCAAGGTAGAACTGGCAGCAAGGTGTGCGCTGTGAGCGTGCTCCCTCGTGCCACCGCGCGTGGCCGCCTGACTGTTCTCTTCGCGGGCGAGGGCGATCAACTGTCGAGCGATAGGGCCGATCCCCTCACCGACCGCCGCACGCATTCGAGCCAGATCCCGATCAGTCTTCATGAAGATGTTCCTTTCCTGAACACCGAAACCAACGAACCGAACCATGGAGCCAAAGCTACAGCGCTCCCTGGCCGCGGTCGATGTGCATCGGCGCTCTCATCAGGAATGCACATCGAGGTCTTTCGATGTGCATCGCCAGGCGTCGATGTGCATCAGCGCCGACGGCCGCCGGATCCGCCGCCAGGGCCACCATCCCCAACTCCCGACACGAGGAATACCAGCGATGACCAGCAAACCAACAAACCCAACGCCCGGCGTCTCGGCGTCCGCGACCAGCCCGTCCTCCCTCACGTCCCGGCTGCATGAACTCGTCCAGGCGGCCTTCTCTGCCATCTGGATCCAGACCGCCGAACCCCACGAAGCCGCCAAGGAAATCACCGACCTGTGCCGTGCTGAGAACTGGCGGATCGGCGCTTGGAATTGCGACTCCGGGATTCAGTTTCCCCTTGAGCAAGTAGCAATCCCGGGCGTCACCGAGACCCAGGACCCGCTGGCTGTCGTCCGGGCCATGCCGCAGGTGTCACAGGGCTCCGGCACGACGATCCTGCTGTTCGAGAACCTGCATAGATTCTTGGGTAGCGTGGAGCTGATCCAATCGCTCGTGCGCCAGATCCATCAGGGTAAGACGAGCCGATGTTTCGTTGTGGTGCTCGCTCCCGTCACGCAGATCCCGGCCGAACTTGAGAAGCTCTTCACCGTCATCGAGCACGAGCTGCCCGACCATGCCCAGCTCGACGGAATCGCCCGCGGAGTCGCCACCCAAGACGGCGAGCTTCCCGCGGGTGACGAGCTTGGCCGGGTGATCGACGCCGCCAAGGGGCTCACCCGCAGCGAAGCCGAGAACGCGTTCAGCTTGTCCCTCGTCCGTCATGGCAGCCTGGAGCCCGCGACACTCTGGGAGATCAAAGGCCAACAGCTAAAGAAAAGCGGGCTCGTCTCGCTGCACAGGGGCACCGAGAACTTCGAACAGCTCGGGGGCCTGGAGAACCTCAAGGCCTTTTGTCTGCGGGCCATGCGGCGACAGGGTGAGCCCCAGCCCGGCAAGCGTCCTCGCGGTGTGCTCCTGCTCTCGCCTCCCGGCTGCGGCAAGAGCCAGTTCGCAAAGGCCCTGGGCAACGAGACCGGCAGGCCCACGGTGATCCTCGACATCGGGAATCTCTTGGGCTCTCTGGTCGGCCAGAGCGAGGGAAACGTCAGGCAGGCCCTCAAGCTCGCCGACGCCATGGCCCCCTGCGTCCTCTTCTGCGACGAGATCGAGAAGGGGCTGGCCGGTGCTTCGAGTTCGGGCCAGACCGACTCCGGCGTCACCGCTCGCGTCTTCGGCTCGCTGCTCACGTGGCTCAACGACCACGAGAGCGACGTGTTCTTCATCGCGACGGCCAACGACGCCTCGAAGCTGCCGCCGGAGTTCGCGAGGGCTGAACGCTTCGACGGCGTGTTCTTCGTGGACTTGCCGGGCCGCGAGCAGAAGGACGCCATCTGGGGCATCTACACGCGGCACTACGGCCTCGATCCCCGGCAGTCCGGGCCCGACGACGCCCAGTGGACCGGTGCCGAGATCAAGTCGTGCTGCAGGCTGGCGTCACTCTTGGACGTGCCGCTCGTTCAGGCCGCCCAGAACGTCGTCCCGGTGGCCGTCACTGCGGGGGACAAGATCGAGAGCCTGCGGCAGTGGGCCTCGGGCCGGTGCCTGTCGGCGGATCGGGCTGGCGTGTATTCGCGGGCGGAAGGGGTGAGTGGCGGTCGGGTGCGGAGGGTGGTGCGGGCGGATTGAGGCTGCCGTGAAAAGCTGAGGGGAGCAGGCCCGTGATGGCGACCTGCTCACCCCGCGTTGGAAT
>JBIKNV010000194.1:0-5579 GCA_044358475.1 Pirellulales bacterium
CCAAGAACATGAAGGCGAAGGTCGATGCCCTGGCCGGCGATGTCGAAGATTGGACGGCCGGTCTCAGTGGCGTCCAGTATGGCCGCAAGCTCGTGAACCGGTTGCCCGTGATGATGAGTTTTCTCGCCGCCAATACGCGGGCCGGTGCGGAGGGGAGGGGCGTGGTCGTCAATGCCTACCTGCCGCGCCACGCGGGGCACAACATCGCGCTGGCCGCCGAATTGTCTCTGGCCCAGGCGGGCCGGTCGGGGCCGGCGCCAACGGCCACGGCCGCCGCGGGAGCCGCCGTCTCCAAGCCGACCTCCGCCAGGCAGAAGCTGCAGCAGAAAACCTCACTGAGTTTTCCGCGCGACACGCTCGAGAAATCGATCCAGTTGCTCTCCGAGGAGATCGGTCTCCCGATCCAGATTCTCGGCAACGACCTCAAGCTCGAGGGGATCACCAAGAACCAGTCGTTTGGTCTCGATGAGCAGGACAAGCCGGCCGAGGAGATCCTCCGTGTCATCCTGATCCGGGCCAATGCGGACGGAAAATTGGTATACGTCTTTCGTGGTGCGGGCGACGGCGATTCGTTGGTGATCACCACGCGGGCCGCCGCTGCCGAGCGGGGCGATCCGGTGCCGTCCGTCTTCGCTGAACCGGCCACCGACGCCGACAAGAAATAATTTCCCTGGAATCAACAACGCCGCCGCTCTGCCGGCGGCCTCACCCCCGAAGAAGGAATCCTTTGCGATGATCATCGTCATGCAGGCCGAGGCCACGCAGTCTGAACTCGATCGCGTCGTCGCCCGGGTGGAATCGCTCGGCCTGCGGCCCCACGTGATCGTGGGCACCGAGCGGACGGTGGTGGCCGTCGTGGGAGATGAGCGCGACGCCTCGCAGAGCGGCCTCGCCACGTTGCCGGGCGTAGCCTCGGTGATGCCGATCCTCGCGCCCTACAAGGTGGCCAGCCGCGAGGTGCAGCCGGAGCCGACCGTCGTCAAGGCGGGCCCGCTGGCCGTGGGTGGCCCTTCGATCGGCGTGATCGCAGGACCGTGCTCGGTGGAGAGCCGCGACCAGATCGTGGAGACGGCCAAGGCGGTCAAGGCGGCAGGGGCGACCGGCCTCCGTGGCGGCGCGTTCAAGCCGCGCACGAGCCCGTACAGTTTTCAGGGTATGAAGGAAAAGGGGCTGGAACTGCTCGCCGAGGCCCGGGCCGAGACCGGGCTGGCCGTGGTGACCGAAGTGGTGGCCCCGGAGGACGTGCCGCTCGTGGCCCGCTACGCCGACGTGCTGCAGGTCGGCGCCCGCAACATGCAGAACTATCGTCTGCTCGAGGCGGTCGGTCGCTCATCCACGCCGGTGCTCTTGAAGCGGGGCCCGGCGGCTACGGTCGAGGAGTTGCTCCTGGCTGCGGAATACATCCTCGATGCGGGCAATCGGCAGGTGATGCTCTGCGAGCGGGGCATCCGCACGTTTGAGTCGCACACGCGATTCACGCTCCCGCTGGCCACCGTGCCCTGGCTGCATGCCCGCACCCACCTGCCGGTCGTGGTCGATCCCAGCCACGGCACGGGGCATGCCAACCTCGTCGAGAGCATGGCGGCCGCGAGTGTGGCGGCCGGCGCCGACGGCCTGATCGTGGAGGTGCACCCCGACCCGAAGTGCGCCACGAGCGACGCCGCCCAGACGATCGACCTGCCGGCCTTCACGCGGATGATGGAGGTGTGTCGCCGCGTGGCGGCAGCGGTGGGGCGAACAATGTGACGGCGGGAGCCGGCGGCGTCACCCCATGAAGGCCATGGCCAGGCCCATATAGACCAGGATTCCCACGATGTCGACGATGGCCGACACGAAGGGATTGCTCATGAGGGCCGGGTCGAGGCCGATCGAGCGAAAGAGGAGCGGCAGGAGCGAGCCGACGAGCGTGCCGATCAGGACGACGGTCAGGATCGTGGCCGGAATGATGAGGGCCTTGATGGGGGAGGGCGCGTAGAGAACCGCCAGCAGGTACCCGGGAACGGCCAGCAGGCTCCCCAGCAGGAGCCCCATGGCGACTTCCCGGCGAAAGACCCGCTTCCAGTCGGAGAGTTTGCAGTCGCCGGAGGAGAGGGCGGTGATGACGAGCGTCGCCGACTGGTTGCCTGAGTTGCCGCCGCTGGCGATGACCAGCGGGATGAAGGCGACCAGCCACAATTGCGGCTCGGCCGGTTCCCACTTGGCGAGCACCATCGCCGTCAGGACGGCCGTCGCAAAGAGGATGGCCAGCCACACGCCCCGCTTCCACGTCATCGCCACCAGCGCCGTCTCGAGGTAGCCGTCGCTCAAGGGGGCCACGGCACCGCTCATCTGGGCGTCTTCGGTGGCCTCTTCGCGGATGGCATCGAGCACGTCGTCGTGGGTGACGATGCCGACCAGTCGGTTGTGGTCGTCGACCACCGGCACGGCGAGAAAGTCGAACCGGGCCAGCCTGTCGATCGCCGCCTCACTCGGGGCGTCGACGCGGACGCTGATCACATCCCGCTGCATCAGGTCGGAGACGAGCGCCGTCGGCTTGGCGAGGATCAGGTCGCGAAGCGATACGAAGCCGACCAGTTTTCGCTCCGCATCGAGCACGTAGATGTAGTAGATCGATTCGCTGTCGGGGGCCTGGGACCGCAGTCGGGTGATCGCCTCGCCGGCCGTGATATTGGCCGGCAGGGAGGCGTATTCGGTCGTCATCAGCGACCCTGCAGAACCCTCCGCGCAGGAGAGGAGCATGCGGATGTCGTGCCGCTCGGCCTTGGCCACGAGCGGCAGGATATCTTCCACGAAGTCGGGATCGAGTTCGCGGAGCAGGTCGTCCCGGTTGTCGGCCGCCATCCACTCCAGGAGCGGGCCGATGTGGGCCCGGTCGGCCATCCGGAGCAGTTCTTCCTGTCGCCCCAGCGGATAGTAGGGGAAGATCTCGGCCTGGAGTTCCGCCGGCACGCTGTCGAGCACCTGCCAGATCTCCCCGTCGTCGAGACCCTCGGTGAATTCGGCGACCGTGGCCGGATGCAACTCCTCGGCCACCTCGCGGAGGCTCGAGGTGTCGCCCTCGGCGAGCATCACCCGGAGTTCGGGGATGAGGATGGGATTGGCGGCGGCCATGGCGGGCGGTCGGGGCGGAGGGAGAAGTCTATACTGCGATGCGATCCAAACCGTCGGCCAGTATGCCATGAAACGCTCTCCTGTCGAACGTTCGCTGCGCGGCACGAGTCGTGGTGTCATCGTGCTCGTGACGCCGCTCGTCTGCAGTGCCGCGGCCGTGCTCCTGGGGGCCCCCCCGGCGGCGCGTGTCGGGGAGGGAGACGGCGCCACCGGCCTGCGAATGCTTCTCTCGCAGCCCTACCTGCCAGCCGATTTCGACCAGGAAGTGTTTGACGACTTGTGGACGACGTGGGAGGAGCCGCTACGGCAGCGGGCTGCCGCGGCCTCGGTCGAGGACCGTCGGCACATGGCGATGGAGCGGTATGGGTTGCTGCCGCGGCCCGAAGATCCGGCGCGGCCGCTGCAATACGTGGTGGGGCCCGATGGCCGGTGGACGATGAATTGCTTGGCCTGTCACCAGGGGCAGGTGGGGGGGCGGATGATTCCCGGGCTGCCCAACTCGAACTACGCCCTCGAAACGCTGACCGAGGAGGTGAGGCTGGTCAAGGTGCGACAGCGGAAGGCCTTCGGCCACATGGACGTGGGGTCGCTGCTCCTGCCGCTGGGCACCACCAACGGCACCACCAATGCCGTCATGTTTGGTGTGGCGCTGATGCGGCATCGCGACGCCGACCTGAACATCGTGCCCCGGCCGCCGCGGTTCGATCTCGTGCATCACGACATGGATGCCCCGCCGTGGTGGCACTACGCGAAACGGAAGACGCTGTACGCCGATGGCTTCGCCGCCAAGGGCCATCGGATGCTGATGCAGTTTCTGCTCGTCAAGGAAAACGGTCCGGAGAAATTCCAAGAGTGGGAAGACGAGTTTCGTGACATCGAGGCCTGGATCAAGACGCTCGAGCCCCCACGATGGCCGCATGCGATCGATGCCGCGCTCGCCAGGGACGGCGAGGGTGTGTTTCGGCGGCACTGTGCCGAGTGCCATGGCACGTATGGGTCGGGCGGCTCGTATCCTGACCGTGTGATCCCGATCGAGGAAGTCGGCACCGATCGCGTGCGGCTCGATTCGCTCTCGGCGAGGGAGCGATCGGAACTCAACGGCAGCTGGTTTGGCCACCATGGTCGGGACGCCGAGAGCCTGCGCGACCGCGAGTCACCGGCGGGGTACGTGGCTCCGCCGCTGGATGGTATCTGGGCTTCGGCTCCCTATTTTCACAACGGCTCCGTGCCCACGTTGTGGCACGTTCTCCATCCGTCGTCCCGGCCTGTCGTTTGGAAGCGGACACCGACCGGCTACGACCAGCGTCGGGTCGGGCTCGACATCGAGGAGGCGGCCGACATGCCACCCGGAAAGCTCACCGCGGCAGAACGTCGTCGCTGGTTCGACACCCGCAAGCCGGGCAAGTCGGCCTCCGGCCACGATTTTCCCGATGCGTTGTCGGAAGACGACAAGAAAGCCGTCCTCGAATACCTCAAGCAGCTGTGATGACGTGCTACACTGCGATCTTCCCCGATAGGAGACCATCCATGACCCAGCTTGAAGCCGCCCGCGCCGACCAGATCACGCCCGAGATGAAGTTCGTCGCCCAGCGCGAAGACCTTCCTGAGGAGTTGATCAGGAGCGAGGTGGCCCGTGGGCGGATGGTGATCCCGGCCAATACGGTGCATCTCACCAAAAAACTCGAACCAATGGCGATCGGCATCGCGGCCCTTACGAAGATCAACGCCAACATCGGCAACTCGGCCGTTACCAGCGACCAGCAGACGGAGCTCGAGAAGCTCCACATGGCCGTCCATTACGGCGCCGACACGGTGATGGATCTGTCCACGGGCAAAGATATCGACACGATCCGCCAAGCGATCATCGACGCCTCGCCCGTGCCGATCGGCACCGTGCCGATCTATCAGATGCTCGAGGAACTCGGCGGCGACATCGACGACATGAAGCCGCAGCACTTTCTCGACATGTGCGAGAAGCAGGCCAGGCAGGGGGTCGACTACATGACCGTGCATGCCGGGCTGCTGCAGGAGCACCTGCATCTCACGATGCACCGGATTACCGGGATTGTGAGCCGTGGCGGGTCGCTGATCGCCCGCTGGATGATGACGCACCGGCAGCAGAATCCCCTCTACACGCACTTCGAGGATCTCTGCGACATCTTTCGGCAGTACGACGTCACCTGGAGCCTGGGCGACGGCCTGCGGCCGGGGAGCATCGCCGATGCCAGCGACGAGGCCCAGTTTGCCGAACTGCATGTGCTCGGCGAACTCACCCGCCGGGCCTGGGCCAAGGGCTGCCAGGTGATGGTCGAAGGGCCGGGGCATGTGCCAATGGACCAGATCGATATGAATGTGAAGCGGCAGATGGAGGAATGCGACGAGGCGCCCTTCTATGTGCTCGGGCCGCTCGTCACCGACATCGCGCCGGGCTACGACCACATCACGAGTGCCATCGGCGCGGCGTTGGC
>JBIKNV010000195.1:0-5570 GCA_044358475.1 Pirellulales bacterium
CAGAATCCGAACGCCGACGAATACACCGCCGGCATGATCGAGCACGACATGCACATCGGCAAGTTCCTGGCGTTGCTCGACGAGCTCGGCCTTGCCGACAACACGATCGTGCATTACTCGACCGACAACGGCCCGCACCTCAACACCTGGCCGGACGCCGCTGCGACCCCGTTTCGCGGTGAGAAAAACACCAACTGGGAAGGCGGCTGGCGGGTCCCCTGTCTCGTCCGCTGGCCCGGTGTGGTCAAGCCCGGCAGCGTCTCCAACGGAGTCGTGCATCACATGGACTGGCTGCCGACCTTTCTGGCGGCGGCCGGCAAGCCCGACATCAAGCAGGATCTGCTCGACGGCTACCGGTCTCCCGCCCTCGGCCGCGACTACAAGGTGCACCTCGACGGCTACAGCCTGGTCGACCACCTCAAGGATCCCCAAGCCACACCGAGCCCGCGAAAGGAGGTCTTCTACTTCTCCGATGACGGCGACCTGACAGCGCTGCGCTATGCTGACTGGAAGTTCATCTTCATGGAACAGAAGACGCAGGGCACGCTCCGCGTCTGGATGGAGCCCTTCACACCGCTCCGCATCCCGCTGGTGTTCAACCTCCGCCGCGATCCCTATGAGCGGGCCTCGGTCACATCCAACACCTATTACGACTGGATGATCGACCGCGCCTTCATGCTGGTGCCAGCCCAGGCCTATGTCGGGCAGTTCCTGGCGACCTTCAAGGACTTCCCACCGCGGATGAAGGCGGCCAGCTTTTCGCTCGACAAGGTCATGGAGACGCTGAAGCAAGGAGCGTCGGGTGGGCCCTGATGGGTTCCCGACGCTGCGGTCAAAATGTCGCGTTGGCCCGCACGCCGTACACGAAGGCGTCGTTCGTGGAGATCGCCCCGAGCCCTGGGCGGATCCACTGGAGATCAGGCGTGATGTTCAGCCAGGGCGTGGCCTGGATGTTGTAGAACCACTCGAGCCCCATGCCGTTCCGTGGGCCGAACAGGGCCTCGGGCACCGGACCAAACTGGGTGCTCGCCCCCACCAGAAACCAGCCCAGCCCGAACGTATCGCCACGCTGCTGACCCAAGGGGCTGTAGCCGCCCAGACCGGTACTGAGGAAGTATTGGATCGGGTTCGGGTTGCCGTCGCCGAAGGAGGCACGGCCAAACAGGCCCCAACCCCGGTCGGGATCGTCGGTGTAGCGGACGAAGTATTGGTCGAAGCCGTAGTAGACGAGCCAGGAGTCCCAGAGCGTCCGCGGGCCAGCCACAGGGGGCCCGGAGCCAGGCTCATAGCCGGGCTCCGGTGGCGTGAACGCAAACCGCAGATCGAGCTGCTCCTGGTGCTTCCAGACCCCGCCCACATGGTGCTGCCCCGGGAGATCGAAGAACATCGTCTTCGCCTTGATCTCGCCACCGATGATGATCCCCTGATTGAACAGGTCGCCAAACTGCATGAAATCGGCCGTGCGGTTTTTGGGATCCATGACGAACATCGCCAGGCCACCCCAGTCGCGAGGCGAGACGATTCCCGCGGTAAAGAACGAGTAGGGCATCCCGAGGAGGAACGCCGGATTGGCGATCAGCGCCTGGTTGACGAACTGATCGGTGCCGTCGCCGCCAGCGAAGATGTCTTGGTCGAAGGAGCCGAGCACGTCTTTCTTGCCGCCGAACACGACCCAGTTCGGCGACAGGGGCTGGGTGAAGAGGAAGTTGGTGATGTAGGGCACGCCCGCATCGTTCGGCCGGGGCGGCAGAAGCGCGGGAAACACTGGCGGCGTGAACGTGCCCGCCCGCAGCGAGACATTGCCATACTCGCCGTACCACTGCTCGGCCCGCACGAGCAGCCGTCCGTGGGGCAGGCCGCCAAACTTCTCGAGGTCGAAGACCGCGTCGTATTCGCTCCGGCCGGTGTATTTGAAGACGTCTCCCCGGCCGAGTGGCGGAGGTACCGGCTGATCGATGCCACCGGCGAGCCCAAAGCCAAACTGCGTGACCCGACCGCCGAATGTGATGCCCGATTCCTTGGTTGAGAGCCAGCGGTCGAAGAGATCGCCTGTCACTGTCTTCGGACCAAAGGCGTCACCGGCGGCTGGTGGTGAACTGCCGGCTGCAGCGGGTGCCGCCTCGAACGGCGGCGGAGCCGGATCATCCGGGAGCAAATCGATCGAATACGGATACGCGAGCCGTTCCGTGACGACCGGTTCACCAGTGCCGACCGCCTCCTGGGCAGTGCTGCTCAACGCGGCCACTGACACGAGCAGGCCAATGACGAGCGACAGGCGGGTGAGGTTCATGCGGCGTTGCCCTCAGAAGACGGCGACGATCTGTGTGCGGACGAGCAGGCCGGTCTGACCAGCCACGAAGCCGGTCCGGTTCTGGCCGGCCGGGGAGTTCTCCAGCCAGGCGGCGTCAAAGGTGAAGAAGAGGTTGTCCTTTCCCGGGAGGAAGAACTGGTTCAACCCACCTCCCAGTTCGTATCCGGAGCCGTAGGCACCGGTGACGTACGACGAGCGGGCGTACAACTCGGTTTCACGAGGCACGACAAAATAGCCCCCCTTGATGAAGCCCCCGAACGCCGACGTCGAAGCGATCGGCAGCGGCCCGGTCGCCTGCAGGCCGAGCAGGTCCTGGAAATAAATCTCCGACGAGAGGCCCAGACCACGGTACTTCCAAGCGAGATCGATTGCCGCCAAGGAGATGTCGTACGAGAGGAGCGTCACGCCGGGCGCCAGCGCCCCCGGCGTCGTGATGATCGTGCCGTCTGACAGGCGGATCGGGGAATTTTCGACGGCGTCGCTCGCGGCCTGGTTGCCGCTGCCCAGCGCATAGGTGTAACAGGCACCAAACCGAATGGCAGCCTCCTGGTGATGTTGGAGATCGGAGTAGCCGCGACCAAACTCTCCCCACGGCTCCCACCAGGCCGAGGCGGACCAGGCGAAGCGGTTGCTGAGCGCCTCTGGCTGGAGATTCAGGGTGTTGAACCCGTTGGCAACCATCGCGTGGTAATAGAAATCATCCAGTGGTTCACCCATGATCCACATGCCCTGGCTCAAGCTGGGGCGGAAGAACGTCGTGGCCATGGTGCGGTCGGCACTCTGCAGCGGCGCGAAGGCGCTCTCGATCCACTCCCGTGAGCCTGGCACCTTCGACTGGCCCACGTACAGTTCGAGGGCTCTGCTGAACCGGTAACTCAACCAAAACGCTCGGAAACCGATCGGCTGGCTCGTCACCGAGTTGTAGTCGATGTTCAGCAGATACGAGAGCCGGGGCAGGAGTGCGTTGCCGGAGAAGATCAGGCGACCACGGGGAACACCAAAGTAGTTCGAGTTGTTGATGGGGATCGTGTTTCCCGCGCTGTCGGTCCACGAGGGCTCGGCCCGGGAAAAGCCGTCGTAGCGGAACATGTTCTGGTTTCGGATCCGCAGCGAGTACGGCGTCTCGTCGGGGTCGTTCGGCAGGATGGCGAACCCGTTGTCGTAGTCCACGTGAAACCGGCTTTGTGGCCAGCCGGCGGAGTCGGCACAGTTCGTGCACGACGAGACGGCAGCCGAGAGCTCTGCCTCCCACTCCTCAGGCACCGGCGGCGGGATCGCCTCGACAAGGGATTCAGCCATGGCAAGCTCGGTGGCCCGGGCAAGAGACGCTGTTCCGGCGGCTAGGGCGAGACAGGCAGCGATCGCCAGGCAGCCGCCGATGGGGCTGAAACCGGATCGCTCTCGCACTCCAGCGGGCATGATGCGGCGTTCCTGGGACGGTGGCCAACGCTCGAGCTAGGCAGGCTCATGGCAGCGTGGGCAGACCGCGGAATGTGGGAGCCGTTGCGCAGGCCTCCCCCCTGGGATGAAGCAACTCCTCTACGGTTGCTCATCGGCTGATCGTGCCGGCTGCGTCAAGAAATCCGGTTATGAGGCCTGCGCCGACTGCGAATCACTCGGGGATCGACTTCCCGGGTACTGCCTCGTAGGCGTTGGCGTGAAGGATCTCTTCCTTGCCCCGCGTGCCGGGCAGGATCTCGAACCGCGGGTCGAAGTCGACCATCGTCGCCGCGAGCTGGGCGAGGATCGAAACGTCTCCCTCGACCTTTGCCGCGCCGTCTTTGATCTGGGCTTCGAGCGTCTTAGCACCGATCATCGTCTGCTCGAGGTCCGCACGGTTGATCGTCAGCGTGAGGTCCGCCCGCTCCGCGAGAAAGCCCGGCAGATTCGTGAGCGTGGCGTTCTCGAGCTCGACCACGAACGTTTCGCCGTTGTCGGGCGTGATCAGGTTCATCGTAAACCGCATCCCTTCGGCCCGCCGGCTGTCCATGCGGACACCGAGAAAGTCGAGAAACAGTTCCGTACTCATCGCCCGGATCACGTCGGGGCCGCTCGACTTGGGCGAGGCTCCCTCGGGAATGCCTTCGCGGAGTTCGTAAGCGCCTGCCAAGAAGCTGTTCCGCAGGCCGGGGTTCTCCTGCTGGTAGCCGATCTGCTCGAAGACGTCGGCCAGCAGATCCTTGGCGGCCTGATTCGAGGGCTCGGCATGGACGAGCTTGTCGAGAATTTCCGAAGCCGGCAGGTATTCGCCCCGGTCGTGCAGCTGCCTGGCCTTCGTCAGGATTTTCTCGGCCCCTCCCATCATCTCGACATACAGAGGCGCCGAGTCCTCGGGCGAGAGCGGGATGAGCGTGGCGGGATTGCAGTCCCAGTAGCCGAGGTAGCGGTTGACAACGGCCCGGGCGTTGTGCGGCACGGAGCCGTGGTAGCCGCGGCAGTCCCACCGCTGCTGGAGACTCTTCGGGAGCTCATAGACATTATGGATCTGGTTCACGGTCACGCCCTGATTGGCCAGATGGAGCACCTGGTTGTTGAAGTGGGCGTAGAGATCCCGTTGCCCGCGAAGGATCTCCTGAACACGGTCTTTGCCCCACCGCGGCCAGTGGTGGGCACCAAACATCACCTCCGCCTCCTGACCGAAGCGGTAGAGTGCCTCGTTGATGTACTTCGACCAGTTGAGCGCGTCCCGCACCAGGGCTCCGCGGAGGGTATAGATGTTGTGGAGCGTCGCGCAGACGTTCTCGGCGATCCAGAGGGCCTTCATGTCGGGGATGTAGGTGTTCATCTCCGACGGCGCCTCGGTGTTGGGCGTGTTCTGGAAGATCATCCGCACGCCGTCGACCTCGATCTCTTCAATGTCCTTGTCGACGACGCGGGTCGGGGCGATCAGGCCGGAGGTTCCCCGGGAGATCGCATGGCCGAGCCCCTGCGTCACGTAGCCATACGGGCTCACCGGCAGGAGCGCGCCGTATTGATAGAACAACCGCCTGTTCATCGCGTTGCCAGCGAAGACATTCTCCGCGATCGAATATTCCATGAAGTCGCGCGGGGCGAAAATCTGCACCTTGCCGGCGCGGACATCGGCCTCGTCCACCACGCCACGGACGCCTCCCCAGTGGTCGCCGTGGGAGTGGGAGTAGACGACCGCCGTCACGGGCAGCCCCTCGCCCCTGTGCTCCTGAAACAACTTCCAGGCGGCCCGCATGGCATCGGCGGTGACCAGGCAGTCGAACACGATCCAGCCCGTCTTGCCACGAAC
>JBIKNV010000196.1:0-5527 GCA_044358475.1 Pirellulales bacterium
CGCGCCGGGGGGCTTTCGCAGGCGGAAGGACGCTTGGTTGGTGGTGAACGTCGCCTGGCTGCCATCGCGGATTCCCTCACGCGCCGGGGGGCTTTCGCATGTTTTATCCCTCACGCGCATTCCATTCCCCCCTATGGCAGCGTCTCCGGTCGGCGATGCGATGACGTGGGCGGCGCGGATTATGGCCATCGGCCTGGCAATGTTTCTGCCGGCCGTTGTGGGAGGCTGGCTCGACGAGCGGCTCGGCACAGCGTTTCTCGCGCCGGTTGGACTCGTGCTGGGATTCATCGCCGGCCTCTCCTGGCTCATCCAACTGCAGCCCCGGAGGAAGCCATGACCCCCGGTGCTCAGTCGACCACGCCGACCCCGGCGACTGACCTTCGCCGCACCCTGATCGGTGGTGTCGTGCTGCTGGCAATGCTCTCGGCCGCCACGCTTTTCAGCCTCGCTCTTGGCGACGGAACCTCGTCATTTCGTCGCGCGGTTGCCTTCACGGCGGCCGTCTGTGGCGTGGGATCTGGAGGGGGATGGATGATCTCACGGTTGCCTTGTCGCAACCCCGCGACAGTCGTCGCAGCTAGCCTTGCCGCCGTGTTTTTGCGGCTCGCGATCCCGCTGGCTGCACTGGCATGGCTGCAGACCGGGGGCCACGCTTTTCGGGAGGCAGGAGCCGACCGACTCCTTGCTGGTTTCTACCTGCTCCTCCTTGCAACCGACATCGTCCTGAACATCATGTGGTCGAAGAAAACGGCCGGTTCTCGGGGCATCACGATCGCGATTTGACGGCATCGGTGGCGTACCGCACACTCTTGCCTCGGGCTCTTGAACCAGCGCTCTCAAGCCCTTCCGTAAACGTCTCGATCCATGGCCGACCACAACCCGATTTACCACCTCAAGGACAGTTACTTCTTCGAAGTTCCCAAGGCGATGTGGCGCCAGGGGTGGAAGACTCTCGAAGACGTGCCGCAGTTCCTGCGGGATGGCAGCCCCGACGTTACCGATGTCGGAGCGTTCAACGCGGCGTTGGACGGAAAAATTCTGATCCCGCAGCCGTTCGCGACGCTCGACAGCCTCTACGCGGTGAAATCGGGCTTCGGCATCTCGAAGTACATGATTCTCGAGGTCGTGCTCGCGGCGATCCTTCTGGGAGTGTTCACTCGCTTGGCACGCACCCTGCAATCTGGGCAGCCACCTCGCGGCTGGTTTGGCAATCTCTTCGAAGCCATGATCCTCTTCGTCCGCGACCAGATCGCCAGGCCGGCGATCGACAGCCACGACCACGACCACGGAGACCACGACCATCACGGTCATGACTCGCTCGACCACCACGGGCCCCGTTCGACAGCGGGAGCTCCCGCTGCCGCTCACGAGACGCACGACGGTGACCGGTTCGTTCCGCTTCTCCTGACGCTCTTCTTTTTCGTACTGGGCTGCAACCTTCTCGGAATGGTGCCGTGGGCGGGCTCACCGACGGCGTCGTTTTCGGTCACGCTCGCCCTGGCTGGCGTCACGATGCTGACCGTCGTGCTGGCGGGCATGCAGAAGTTCGGGTTTTTTGGGTTCTTCAAGAATCAGATCCCGACCATGGATCTGCCCCTCCCCTTGGCGATCCTGCTCAAGCCGATGATCTTTGCGATCGAAATGCTGGGGCTCTGCATCAAGCACTTGATCCTCGCCGTGCGACTTTTGGCCAACATGGTCGCCGGCCATCTCGTTCTGCTCGGGATCATGGGGCTGATCACCGCAGCCGCCAACTACTCCACGGGTATGTGGGCCACCGTCACGGGCATCAGCGTCGTGAGCTGCACGCTTTTCAGCCTGCTGGAACTCTTCGTCGCCTTCCTGCAGGCCTATATTTTCACGTTCCTTTCGGCGCTCTTCATCGGGGCGTCGGTGCACCAACATTAGCCTCGGATCGCACGCCCCTGTATTTCCCGACACGTTGACCGTAGAACATCGCGCAACCCTTTTTCGCTTTTGGTTTCCCCATCCTGGGCCGGTTTCGGCCCCTCGTTCCCCAAGGAGTTTGAACCCGTCATGATTCGCTCGCTTCTTTCCGCCCGATCGCTGTACACCGTGGCCGCTGTCGTTGTGATGCTGATGTGCGCCGACGTTGCCAGCGCCCAAGAGGCCACGGGTGGCCGCTCCCTCATCGATCTCACCGCGGCGTTCAGCGTCGGCCTGGTCGTCATCGGCGCCGCGCTCGGCATCAGCAAGCTGGCCTCGGCCGCCTATGAGAGCATGGCGCGGCAGCCCGAAGTATCGGGCAGCATTCAGACGGCAATGATCATCGCGGCAGCCCTCATCGAGGGTTTCACGTTCTACGCGTTGTTCATCTGCTCGCAAAAGTAAGCCTTTTGCACGGCTCCGGGAGCGGATCGCACGATGGTCCGCTCCCGGATCGTGGTCTGCCCGTCAGCGGCCCTTCCGTGAACGAGATTGAACGAGCGATCCCGCTGCCCAGCTTTGGGAGAACGAACATGAATCCTTGCTGTCACGCCATCATCACCCGCGCTGGGATGACGACCCGCTGCATCCTCGTGGGCCTGCTGCTTGCTTCGACTGGCCTTCCAGCGCGGTCTACGCAGGCTGCAGTGAACACCGATGCCCATGCGGGCGACCATGGCCACCACGCCGAGATCGGTCACAACATCCCGGCAGGAACAACTCAGAAAGACTTCGAGAGTCCGGCCTGGTTTCAGACCGACCTGGCACTGTGGTCGTTTGTCGTATTCCTCGCGCTTTTCGCGCTGCTCTCCAAGTTCGCCTGGAAGCCGATCATGGACGGGCTCGCGAAGCGAGAGCAGGGGATCGCTGACATGATCGCCTCCACTCAGGCCGCCCATGACGACGCAAAACGGCTGCTGTCTTCGTACGAGCGGCGGCTGACGGAGGCGTCAGAAGAGGTTCGCGGCATGCTCGAGGAGGCCCGCCGCGATTCGGAGGCGACCCGACAGAGCATCATCGCCGATGCCCGGAAGGCGGCCGAGGAGGAGCGTGCCCGCGCCCGCCACGAGATCGGTCTCGCGAAGGACGACGCCCTGGCACAGATCGCCGAGAAGGCTGGTCACTTGGCCGTCGAGGTGGCGGGGAAGTTCCTCCGCGAGAAACTCGGTCCCGATGACCAGTCGCGGCTGGTGCGGGATTCGGTCGCCTCCATCTCGAGCCGACCGAGCGTCAACTAACCGGAGCCACGCGGAATGCCCATGGGGCACGACACGACTGAACAGACGAACGGGGCGTCAACCCATTTCGGTGTCGACATCGGCAGCGAGCACGTGGCCAAGGTCTACGCGCGGGCCATCGTGGAGGCTGCCGATGCCGCCGGTTGCCGTCGCGAGGTGATTGACGAGTTGACGAGGTTGGCCCGCGACGTGTTGCCACAGGTCCCCCAGGCGGCAAGTGTGTTTGCCTCACCGAAGGTCTCGATCGACGAAAAACAGGCGATCATCGACCGTCTTGCCACCGGCCGGCTCCGCCCTACCACGACCCATTCGCTCCACGTGCTCGCCCGCCACGGCCGCCTCGGTCTCCTGCCGGCCGTGGCGACCGCCGCTGCCCGGCTCGCCGATGAGTTGGAGGGCATTCACGAGGCGGTGTTCACGACGGCCGTGCCCCTTGAACCCGCCGGCCGTGACGACGTGATCGCGAAGGTGCAACGGGCACTCGGCATCTCGCTGCGGCCCTCGTTCGTCGTCGACCCAACCATCGTCGGCGGCCTCATCGTGCGGGTTGGCGACACGATTTACGACCAATCGGTGGCCACCAGCCTCACACGGCTCGGCGACCGGCTTCGGCAACGCAATATTTCCGCCCTCCAAACTGGGGAATACTCATGGCAAACCTGACCGACGAGATCGCATCCGTCCTTCGTGAAGAAATCATCCGCTACGAGTCGGGCATCGATGTCCGCCAGGTCGGGCGGGTCCTCGAAGTAGGCGACGGCATCGCCCGAGTGTGGGGCCTCTCCGGCGTGATGGCGGGCGAGATGGTGGAGTTTCCCGGAGGCATCACTGGCCTCGCCTTCAACCTCGAGGAAAACTCGGTCGGCGTGATCATCCTCGGCGACTACCTCAAGGTCACCGAGGGAGACGAGGTGAAAAGTACGGGCCGGCTGCTTTCCGTGCCGGTGGGCGACGCCGTGATCGGCCGCGTGCTCGATCCGCTCGGCAATCCGCTCGACGGCAAGGGGCCGGTGGTGACCGACCAGCGGCGACCGGTGGAGACGCTCGCTCCCGGTGTGGCCGAGCGGTCGCCGGTGCGCGAGCCGCTGCAGACCGGCATCAAGGCGGTCGACGCGATGACGCCGATCGGCCGCGGCCAGCGCGAACTGATCATCGGCGACCGAAAGACCGGCAAGACGGCCATCGGTATCGACGCCATCATCAACCAGAAAAATAGCGGCGTGAAGTGCTTCTACGTCGCCGTGGGGCAGAAGGATTCGTCGGTCGCCGTGGCGATCGACGTGCTCCGCAAGCATGGCGCGATGGATTACACCACCGTCATCGTGTCCGGAGCGAGCACCGCGGCGCCGCTGCAATACATCGCCCCCTACTCGGGTACCGCGATGGCCGAGCATTTCATGTACAACGGTCAACACGCCCTGATCGTCTATGACGACCTCTCCAAGCAGGCGACGGCATACCGCCAGCTCTCGCTCCTGATGCGGCGACCGCCGGGACGCGAGGCCTATCCGGGCGACGTGTTCTACGCCCACAGCCGCCTGCTCGAGCGGTCCTCCAAGCTCTCCCAAGAGCTCGGAGGAGGCTCGCTCACGAGCCTGCCGATCATCGAGACGCTCGAAGGCGAGGTATCGGCCTACATCCCGACCAACGTGATCTCGATCACCGACGGCCAGATTTACCTGCAGCCCGACCTGTTCTTCGCCGGTCAGCGGCCGGCCATGAATGTCGGCATCTCGGTCTCCCGCGTGGGTGGTGCCGCCCAGACCAAGGCGATGAAGAAAGTCGCCGGCGGCCTGCGGCTCGATCTGGCCAGCTTCCGCGAGCTCGAGGCCTTCGCCCAACTCGGCACCGACCTTGACGCCGCCACCCAGCAGCGCCTCGACCGTGGTTACCGGATGGTCGAACTGCTCAAGCAAGGGCAGTACCAGCCGATGGAGATGGTCGATCAGGTGCTCTCGATCTATGCGGGAACCCGCGGCCACCTTGATGCCGTGAAGCGGGAGGACGTGGCGGCGTGGGAGAAGGGCTTTCTCACCTTCGTTCGTGACCAGGTTCCTGAGCTGCGAAACCGAATCAAGGAGTCGAAGGAACTCGACGCCGAAAGCGAGCGGCAGCTGGAGGCGGCAATCGCGGAGTTCAAGCGGCAGTGGGCCGCCGGAGCGAGTGATGGCAAGCGGCAGTTGGCCGGCGCGGCAGGCTGATCCGCAGACACAAACGACCTGGCACCACGGAGCGTAGGGTACACCAACGATGGCAAAGGCGAGGGCACTTGATCGACGACGGAAGTCGGTGCGGAACATCCGTAAGATCACCCGCACGATGGAATTGATCGCCACGGCCCG
>JBIKNV010000197.1:0-5522 GCA_044358475.1 Pirellulales bacterium
TGAAGCTTGCATCAGATCACGATGCAGGCCGCGAAGTGCTTGAACTGCGAACGACGCTCACACAAGCTCAGACGACGGGTGTGTTTGGCATCGAACTGGGGCCACGCATCGAGCGACGGCTGCGGCGCGGGGCTGTGGTGTTTCTCGACGGCAAGGCCGAGGCCCGGGCCTTCAAGTCGGCTGAGACCGGCACCTGGACGCTCCCGGGCGACACGAGCGCTGCGATGGTAGGCGTGACGGCTCGCACCGGCCTCAAACGATGAACGGCAGCGACCGGTCAGGGCGGCGGTGCGTGATGCTGATCGCCTTGCGGCTCGAACCAGCGGTAGATTGCCGGGAGCACGAGAAGCGTAAGAATCGTGCACGTGACGAGGCCACCGATCACCACCGTGGCCAGCGGCCTCTGCACCTCGGCGCCGGCACTTGCCGATATGGCCATCGGCACGAAGCCGAGGGCTCCGCATGTCGCCGTCATTAGCACGGGCCGGAGCCGATCCAAAGACCCCTCCGTGACGGCCGATCGTTGATCACGACCCGAGTGTCGCAGGTGGCGCACATGCTCGATGAGCACCACCCCGTTCATCACGGCAATGCCGAAGAGGGCGATGAAACCCACTCCAGCCGAAATCGAGAAGGGCATGCCGCGCAGCCAAAGCGCGAAAATTCCGCCAGTCGCCGCGATCGGGATGTTGAGAAAGATCAGCATCGTCAGGTTCACCGATCCGAACGTGACATAGAGGATCGAGAAGATGAGAAACAAGGCGATCGGCACCGCGATCATGAGCCGCTGGGTGGCGCGCTGCAGGTTTTCGAACTGCCCACCCCACTCCAATGAGTAGCCGGGCGGCAGTGTCACCTGTGCGGCCATTGCCCGCTGGGCGTCGGCGACGAAGCCCGCGAGATCGCGGCCGCGAACGTTGCACTGGATGAGGAGCCGCCTCCTGATCGCGTCGCGGCTGATCTCCGATGGGCCATCCTCGACGATGACGTCGGCAAGTTGTGTGATCGGGATCTGCCTCCCTTGAGGATCATCGATCTTCAATCGCTTGATCGTCTCGACATCCTGTCGCCAATTCGGCCCCACCCGTACCTGCAAGGGGAACCGTCGCTGCCCTTCGAACACCTCGCCGACCACCCGGCCACCGATCACGCTCACGGCATCGAGAACGTCGCTCGCATTGACCCCGTATCGGGCAATCAAATCACGACGGATGATCACCCGCACATAGGGGAGGCCGGCAATCTGCTGGGCCTGCACGTCGGCGGCGCCTGGCACCTTGTTGAGGACGCGGACGATCTTGTCTCCCTCCGCCTTGAGCGTCTCGAGGTCGTCGCCATACAGGCTCAGGCCCACGTCGGATCGCACGCCGGCGACGAGTTCCTGGACTCGCAATTCGATCGGCTGGGTGAACCCGTAGGAATTTCCAGGCACGTTGCGTTCGAGCGCGGCCTGCATCTCCGCGACGAGTTTCTCCTTGTCGTGGCTGGCCCCGCCGCCGTGGGCGGATTTCAGTCGGACGAGAAGGTCGGTCTGATGAACTCCCATCGGGTCGTTGGCGATCTCGGGGCGACCTGTCTTGGAAACGACGCTTTCAACGTCGGGAAAGGCCAACAGCGTGCGTTCCATCGCCTTCGTCATCTCCACTGATGACTCGAGCGACACGCTTGGCAAACGCACCGCCTGGATGGCGAGGTCGCCTTCGTCGAGTTTGGGGACGAATTCCAGGCCGAAGCCCGCGGCGACGATGAGGCTCGTTGCGAAAACGACCGCCGACGTCGCAAGCATCATGACGGGATGAGCCATCGACCAGGCAAGGAGAGGACGATAGGCCTGCTTGATCCACCGGACGAGGAGTGTGTCGCTGGCGGTCACCCGCCGGGCGAGAAAGAGCGATGCCATCACCGGCATGACCGTCACGGAAAGCACAAGTGCGGCGGTGAGAGCCGACATGAATGTGAAGGCCATCGGCCTGAACATCTTTCCTTCAACCCCCTCGAGGCTGAGGATCGGGATAAAGACGATGATCACGATCAACCCGGCGAACAGGATCGGCGTTCCGACCTCCCGTGACGACTCCTTGAAGATGCCCAGCGGCACTGGCTTGCCGCCGTGCGACCTTTGGTACCCGCTTGCCGCACGGACGGCGTTCTCGATCATGACGACCGCCCCATCGACGATCACGCCGAAATCTACGGCGCCGAGGCTCATCAGGTTTGCGGAGACCCCCGCCATCCGCATGGCGATCAGGGCGCTCATCGCGGAGAGGGGAATCGCAGCGGCCACGATCAGTCCGGCGCGGAGGTCACCCAGAAGCAGGAAAAGCATGACAATCACGAGCCCGACACCGACGCCGATGTTTTCGGCGACGGTATGGATCGTCTTCATGACGAGTTCGGTTCGGTCGTAGAACGTGTCGATGAAGACGCCGTCGGGAAGGGTTGAGGCAATGGCCTCGATTTTTTTCTTTACATCGGCCACGACCTGCCGCGAATTGCCTCCCATGATCATCATGACCATGCCCGTGACGGCCTCGCGATTACCGTCGCGGGTGACTGCTCCCTGCCGCAGCATGGGAGCGAACCGTACGTCGCCGATGTCGGAAATGCGGATCGGAGTGCCGTCGGCACGACTGTCGAGCACGATCGTGCGAATGTCGTCGAGCGATCCGATCAGTCCTTCGCCCCGAATGAGCCGTTGTTCGGCCCCATGGCGGATGGCTCCACCACCGGCGTTGGCATTATTCTCCTCGAGGGCCTGGAAGACCTGGCTCAACGAGATGCCATAGTTGAGGAGGCGGTTGGGGTCGACTTGTACCTCATAGGTCTTCAGTTCCCCACCAAACGTATTCACCTCGATCACGCCCGGGACGCTTCGCAACTGGAAGGCGATCTGCCAGTCGAGAATCGTTCGCAGATCCATGAGGCTGTAGTCGAAGCCCGGCTTGGCCCGCACTTCGAACTGGTAGATCTCGCTCATGCCGGTCGCGATGGGCCCCATCTGCGGATCGCCCATGCCCGCGGGGATGTTCTCCCGGGCCTGCTGAAGCCGTTCGTTGACGAGATTTCTCGCCCAATAAATGTCGGTGCCGTCCTGGAAAGCAACCGTGACGGCGGAAAGCCCGTAGCGACTGATGGAGCGGATCTGGGCTACCTTGGGAAGCCCGCTCATCGCGTTCTCGACTGGAAACGTGATGAACTGCTCGACCTCGACCGGACCGAGCGATGGGGAGGTCGTTAGCACTTGCACCTGCACGTTCGTCAGGTCTGGTACGGCATCGAGCGGCAGGCCGGCGACCGAGAGGGCGCCCACGCCGAGCAAGACCACCGCCAGGAGCATGACGATGAAGCGATTGTCGAGCGACCAGTCGATGACCCGCGAAACCATGCGATCCTTCCGCCCCAGGGGCCGTTACTCTTCGAGCAGGTCGGCCAGCATGCGCGACTTGAGGGCGAACCCACCGGCTACGACGACGTTTTCGCCCGACGTGATGCCGCTCGTGATCTCCGCGGCCTGCGGTGTGGATTGGCCCACCGTGACCTGCCGACACTCAAAAACGTCGCCGCCGGAATGCACGAAGACGAATGAGCGGCCCTCGTGCTCAAGGATCGCGGATCGGGGAACTTGCAGGATCGTGGCCTGCATCGATCCCGGCAGTTCGACGGTGACGAACATGCCCGGTTTGAGCAATCCAGCGGCATTGTCGGCGACTGCTCTCATCGAAACAGTACGCGTCTCGGCATCGATGATGTCGCCAGTATAAAAAACCTTCGCCGTGAACGTCTTGTCGGGCCACGCCGCGCTGCGAAACGACACGGTGGCGTCTTCGATCTCGCGCAGGATCGGAACCTGATCCTCGTAGATGTCGGCGGTGAGCCAGACCGAGTCGAGATCCGCGATCCCGAGGATTTGGTTGCTCGGCCCCACGTGTTCCAGCAACACGACGTCCTTGGAGACCACGGTTCCGTCGAATGGGGCATGGACCGGGCTGTGGGCCAGATCCTCGCCTTGTGAGGGGTCGATATAGGCGATGTCGGCATCGGCGAAACCGAGGATCCTGAGGGCGGTCTCGTCGACGGCAATCCGTGTCTGCAACTCCTCAACGTTCTGCGCGGCCAAGAGTGCCGCCTGGTGGGCATCCTCCTCGATCTGTTCGAGCAGGGATTTCAGCGTGGCACGCGTGGTGGTCCAGGCCGCCTCGGCCTCAAACAGTTGCCGCGCGGCCACGATGCCCTGCCCCTGGAGCGGCGTCAGCCGATCGAGATTCTTCCTCGCCGTGTCGTTGGCGATGTAGGCGGTCATCAATTTCTCCCGGTACTCTCCCAGGGGCTTGTTCCGCATTTCCGTTTCGATCTGTTCGACGGGAGCGTTGGCGCGGAGCAGTTCGATCAGCGTCCGACTATTGGTGGCTACTGCCTGAATCCACTCGTCCTTGCGGAGCGCAAAACTGAGTTGAAGGCGATCCTGGAAGAGGCGAAGCATCGAGTCACCCACCTCGCGGCTTTGGATAATCGCCATTACTTGTCCCTTCTTCACGCGGTCCCCGAGGCCGACCTTGACCGCGTTGACGCGGCCATCCACGAGCGGAAAGATGTGGGCGACGCGGTCTTCGTTGAGCATGACTTTGCCCGTCACGGCGACCAGTTGGTCCAGCCGGCCGACCCGTGCCGGCTGGATGTCGATGCCGGCAGCCTGCCAGGACTCCTGCGGAAACTCGACCACGGTCGGTCCGCCCGGCTGCGCCGCCGCTCGAGCGGTCGGCTCCGGTGTCACCGCTGCCACGGCCGGCCGTTCATGGTCGACAGGCTCACGGGAGAAGAATCCGCATCCACCTGCGCTCGTGAGTACGGCGGTGCCGACCAGCCACAGCTTGGCCAGCGAACTGGCGCAACGAGCGGGCAAATGCGTCATGTCGTGCGGGCTTTCCTGGAAGGTTGTTTGCGGTAACGACCCGTCATTCACTTCGAAGTATAGAACAGGTCGAAGAGCCGATCCGGAATCCAGTGCAGCCAGGCCAGACGTTCGCCGTCGCGGGAGCCAGTCCGCGGCCGGCAGGGGCCGCCGTAGATGGGGCCGCAGCTGGGCACGCCCCTCGTACCGATGAGGTCATACGTGGCTGGCGGGTCGGCTGGGTGGCAGGGCGGTGGCGGCACGCAGGGGGCAAGTGCCCGTGGCTCGTTGCAATAGTGGAGCGGTTCCGGGCCGGCGATCCAGTCGAGCGGCGAGTCGGTGCGGGGCGGCAGGAGTGACGCAAAGATCGTTTCGACATTTTGGCCCGTCGCCGCGGGGTCGGTGATTGGTGAGCCGGCCAGGGGATCGGAGGGGACGGGTTCGACGCGGTAGTCGGGTTCTTGGCACCGCGCGGCCGCTGTCACAAACAGTGACGCAGTTGCCATGCTCCAGGATGCATGCTGCACGGCAATCATTAGCCGTCTCATGGTTTGGACTCCGTCGATTGCTTGCTCATTCAGTTTCTGGTGACGCGGCTCGGGGTTGCCCGTGCCACATCGCCGGACGTTCGCTG
>JBIKNV010000199.1:0-5493 GCA_044358475.1 Pirellulales bacterium
AGCGATCGTGCAGGTGGCCGATCGCATCGGCCTGCCAACTGCCGACCACGAACGGCTCCCCGCTGGCCGCGGCACGTTACCGCTCGAGGAGGTGGTGGCGGCCTTCATCGACCACGGCTACCGAGGTGATTTTGAACTCGATCCAGTCGGCGAGGCGGTCGAGGCGGCCGGGTACGAGGCCGTGCTCGACGAACTCGCGGCCACCGTTGAAGACTGGTCGCATTCGGTCCACGTCCACCACGCCGACGCCCCACCGCGGCCTCCTGCTTACCGGCTGCGGGCCACGGGGGCCCGCAGGTCCCAGGCTTCCAGCCAGATGGTCTCGCCGGGCTGAAGCCCGAAGTCGTCGCGGAGCCGACTGTCAAAATCGTCCATGTGAGCGGCTCCGTAGAAGATCGCAATCCGGCGACGGCCCCGTGCGATCTGATCTCGAAGCACGTCGATCGCGGCGGCATTCCTGTCGGTGATCAGTGTGGAGCCATCCTCACCGCCAAAGGCCGCGGTGAGCACGTCCATGTCGGTGAACTGCTCGGCCATGACTCGCCGCAGCCGCACCTCCCGGTCGGAGCCGAAGAGGATGCCAAACAGATCGCTCACGCCGATGTCGGAGGCAGGCGCCCTGCGGGCGTTGGTCCGGGCCATGCTCTCCTGCATGAGCTTCATGAACATGCTCCACCACGACTCCCCCCGCCTGGCCATCGCCGCGTCGAATTCTCTTGGCGAGAGGTCGGCATGCACGAAGTTGGGAGCGGCGTAGTCGATCGCCTCGAGTTGGAATTCGAGGCCGAGCAGCTTCGTCAGGCCCTGCTGGGCAGAGCCGATCGCCCCGGCCGGCTTGCGGCCCGGCCGCGGCACGCGGGCATTCTCCGGGGCGACGAGTTCATAGAGCACGGCGTCGTAATGCTTGAAGAGACGGTCGAGCGTCTCGTAGTAGGAACGGCTCCCCACGTGCACGGCGGCCACGAGATCGACCTGGAGCGGCAGTCGGCGGCCGGCCCGGGCCGCCACCTCCGCCGGCTCGATGTATTCGACGATCGAGGTGTCGAGTGAGAGCGGCTCGCGGGCCTCGTCGCGGGAGAGCCGGAGAAACTCTGCCTTCGCCTGCTGGAGCGCCTTCGCTTGCTGGAGTGCCTTCGCTTCTTGAAGTGGCTTCGGCTCCTCTGCCTTTGCCAGAGGCATGGCCACCGTGGCAAGCCAGGCAAGGCAGGCGGCAGCGGCTTGCAGACGGAGGAGGCGGGACGGGTTGGGCATGCAGCACCTTTGATGGATGATCGCAGTGGAACCGTACGGGGAAGCGGTTTCTCCGCAGGATACCCGAGGCCACCCCGCCTGCCATGTTTTCGCAGACACCGTGGAAAAACCAGGACAAACCGCAGAGTTTACCAAGTTTCATCAACTGGAACGACCGGCACGACCGATACCAGAGGATGAGTCCGCAGCGGCGGGCATGAGGCTCCTGATCCACGGGATACCTGCGATGGCTACGAACGAACGAATCCGACGGCAGATGGGTCCGGCATTGTCAGTAGCGGCGGCGATTGCCATGCTCGTCGCCCCGGTGCTGCCCACCATGCATTCAGCCCACGCGGGCGACTGGATGCCGATGCTTCCGGACCAGGACTTCTATGACTTCCAGCTGTTCGCCCCGCCGGACCTGCAGGAATACAACATCTACAAGCGGCCCCACGAGGGCATCTTCTTCTCGTACGACCGTCTGTACTGGGGCATCACGGTGCCGCGAACGACGTCCGTCGCGGAGACACCCGACGGCACTTACATCATTCCGTACCAGCCGATCTCGCCACAGACCGTCGTGCAGCTCAATAACTCCAACCTGCAGGCCACGACGACATCCGGCACAACATCCACGGGAGGCAGCATCATCGGCGGCCTCTACACGTTTGGCACCGACCCGCTCCAACTTGATCTGAACACCAGTTGGATGATGACCAAGATGGGCTGGGGCGATCGTTATGAAGGCGGCTGGATCTATGATGACCGCGGTGTGAACATCAGTTACTTCAATCTCGGCCAGCAGCAGGAGTTCAAGACGCTCAGTGAGTTTGCGGCTTCGTCACCGACGCAGACATACACGCAGGCAGGTACGACAGCAGAATCGACGACGGGAGGTACGGCAACGCCTTTGGTGACGACCACGATCACGTCCGAAAGCCCACCCCCAGATCACCTCATCGCGCAGAAACTGATCCAGGAAAATAGCGTTGAGATCCAGAGTGCGGGGGCCGCCTTCATCGTCCGACGCGACCTGGGGAAGCGGGGGAGCGGAACCACGGCCCGCTTCGGGCTTGGCCCCCGGTTCGTGCAGTTCGCCGAACGTTACAAGCTCAGTTACGAGAGCAATCAATATGCCTTCAACATCGGCACCGGGGCCGGTGGCACCGGGGCCGGTGGCACCGGGGCCGGTGGCACCGGTACTGGCACCGGTACTGGCACCGGAGCAGGGGCTGGGACCGGAACCGGCGGAGGTGGAAATCAGCAAAATCAGGGTGGTGGCACGCTGACCAACAATACGGGCTCGATCGGCGGCGGAAATGTTGACGAGATTTTCGGAAGTGGGCCTGCCGGCGACGTGCTTGGCATCACGGGCGTCGACTCGCTGACTGGGCAGGGGCTTGGATCTCCGCTTCAGACCGGCATGTGGGACACCTACACCAGCAACAACATGGTGGGTCCCGAAATCTCGCTCTACCTTGAAGCCGAGCGGGGCCGCTGGCTCTTTTCGAGCGAACTCAAGTTCACCGCCGCCTTCAACTGGCAGAACAACATCTACAAGGGCTCGAACTTTCCCCAATCCCTCGGTGCCGATTACCTCCGAGCCACCTTCACGCCCTCCACGACCTTCACGGCCGGAGGCACGACAACAGCACAAACGCTCAATGCCCCGCCGCTCTTCCTGCAGCTCTACGGGGTGGGGCAGCAGAACACGAAGAACTCGGCGGAGCACCAGTTTGTCTTCTCCCCGATCGGCGAATGGCGGCTCGGCGGGCAGTTTCGCGTCAGCAAGGCGATCAACCTGAACTTCGGCTACACCGGTATGTGGCTGGGCGCGATCGCCCGCGCCTCTTCAAACACGGGCTATGTCACCGAAGAGAAGCGTGCCCAGTTCGCGGCCCCGCAGGATCCGACGCAGCCGGCGAGTATCACCAATCCGTGGGTCGTGAAGACCACTGGGCCAAATCCTGGAAACATGCCGACGATGACGAATTCCCAAGGGCAACAGGTCCCGAATCCCTACTTTGTAGACAATCCGAAATTCAACGGCATCGGAGCGGCCGATGGCGGCAGCGAGTACGTCTTCACCAACGGCATCGACTTCGGCCTCGAAGTGAAGTTTTAGGTCGTCGCCATCCACTCTGCCGTGGCCCCGCGAATGCGGCTGAGTTTCCCCAGCCGCGTGCGGAGCGGCTCCCAGAGCATCGCGTCGCCAACTGCCGCGACGGCGCCGGGAAAGGCGACCGGCAGGCCCTTGTCGTCCACCTGCACGAAGCCGAACAGGCCATCCATCCAGGGAAGCGTGTGACCGGCCAGCGGCATGCCGACCACGCCCACGACGAGATACGCCTGCCGCACGTCGATCACCGCCCCACGGATCTCGACGAGGGATCCGACCGGCACGCTGCGGCGGCATTCGATGCTCAGCACCCGCCGGAGCATGAGATTGGCCTGGGGGCCCACGGCCCGACTCGCCGCCGCGTAGGCCGCCTCCAGGCCATAGCGGAGCAGGCTGCCGGCGTAGAGCGTGCCATGGTGGTTGGCATCGGCCGGCAGCACGAGACGATGGCTCGTGATCTCTTTGTCGGTACCAGGAGTGGCCGAAGACTCGTCAAGCATAGCGGGTTTATAACAAACCCCTACGCCACCGACACAGGCTTCCGATTTCGGCCCGGGCCCTCCGCATAGCCCGGATCGATCTTCGCCAGCTCCTCGGCCACCGCGGCCACCGTCCGCCGAATCTGGTCGCTCGTATGCTGCGAGGTGATGAAGAACCGGAGCCGGGCCGCCTTCTCCTCGACCGCCGGGTAGAGGATCGGCTGCACGTTGATGCCGCGGGTAAAGAGGGCACGCGACAGCCTCAGACTGTTGATCGAACTGCCCAGGATCACGGGCACCACGCCCGACCCGCCCGAGTCGCCGGTGTTGAGGCCCGCCTCGGCAGCCAGTTCGAGGAACAGCTTGGCATTGGCCTGGAGCTGCGCCACCCGCTGTGGCTCCCGCTCGAGTACCCGCAGGGCGGCCAGCGCCGCACCTGCCGCCGCCGGTGGCAGGCCGATCGAGTAGACGAAGCCGGGCACGGTGTATTTCAGCCAGCGGATCAGCGTCTTCGAGCCGGCGATGTAGCCGCCACAGCTGCCGAAGGCCTTGGAGAGCGTTCCCATCCAGAGGTCGACGTCGGCCGGGTTCACGCCGAAGTGCTCACCGATGCCGCGGCCCCGCGGCCCCATGACGCCGATGGAGTGGGCCTCGTCGACCATGAGCAGGGCCTTGTGCCGCTTGGCGAGGCCGATGAACTCCGGCACGTTGGAGAAGTCGCCGTCCATGCTGTAGATCGCCTCGACGACCACGAGCACGCGGCGGTATTGGCTGCGGATTTGGGCCAGTAGTTTTTCGGCCGCCTGGAAGTCGTTGTGCGGGAAGGGACGCCGCCGAGCCCCGGAGAGGATCGCCCCCTGGAGGATGCTGTTGTGGGCCAGCGCGTCGTGGAAGACAAGGTCGCCAGGGCCAACGACGTGCCCGATCACGGTCTCGTTGGTGGCATGGCCGCCTACGAACGTGACCGCGTCTTCCGTGCCGACGAGCTTGGCAATCTCCCGCTCGAGTTCCTGATGGATCGTCTTCTCGCCCGACACGAGCCGGCTGGCTGACACACTCGTGCCGAACTTGTCGACGGCCGCCTTCGCCGTGGCCGTCACCTGCGGGTCACCCGACATACCGAGATAGTTGTAGCTCGCCCAGCTCACCATCTCCCGGCCGCCGATGATCGTGCGGTCGTTGGTGAGCCCCTCGTGGACGCTGAAGTAGGGGTCGTCGAGACCGGCGTCGCGCACCATCGCGAAGTTTTGCTCGAGCGCTCGCACCTCGGGAAACTCTTCGATCCGATAGGCATCCGGAGGAATTTCCGCCACCACGCGGGCCGCCTTGATTTCGGGCCGACGGTCGGCCGGCATGTGGTCGAGGATCGCCTCGGCCACCTCGCGGCAGGTCTCGATCTGGGGCAGCACCTGCTCCGGGAACCGCGCTCCAAACGCCTCTTCAAGGCTCGCCACGATCTCCATGCGTTCAAGCGAGTCGAGGCCCAACTCCACGATGTTGGTGTCGAGCGTAAGGTTGCCGGCCCGCTCCTTGGCGATTCGCCGCACGTGTTCGTAGACCGTCTGAACGATCTCCTGCGGCAGTTCACGGTCGGGGCGATGAACCCGCGACGCATCTCCGACAGGACGCTGGCGGGCCAGCCGTGGCGCCTGCGCCGTCGGT
>JBIKNV010000200.1:0-5471 GCA_044358475.1 Pirellulales bacterium
AGTTCATGCAGTGCGACTTCGACACGATCGGCACGACGAGCCCGGTGGCCGACCTCGAGATGGTGCTCGTCGTGCATGATCTGCTGGCGGCGATCGGGCTGGAGCGGTTCACCGTGCGGGTGAATGATCGCCGGGTGTTGTCGGGGGTGTTGCAGAAGCTCGGTCTGGCCGATCGTGCCACTGACGTCCTGCGGTCGCTTGACAAGCTGGGCAAGGCCTCAGCCGACGCCGTGGCGGCCGAGATGCAGCAGCATGGTGTCGGTGCAGAGGCCTGCCAGACCCTGCTCGGCATGGCGCAGTTCAAGGGCGACGCCACGACGGTGCTCGCGCACCTCGAGCCGCTCGTGACCGGCTCCGAGGCAGGAGAGGCCGGCCTGACCGCGCTCCACGGCCTCATTGATGGCGTGCGGCAGGCGGGCGTGGCCGACGGCCGCGTGGTCATCGATCCGTCGATCGCCCGCGGCCTCGACTATTACACCGGCATCGTGCTGGAGAGTTTTCTCGATGAACTGCCGGGGCTGGGGAGCATCTGTTCTGGCGGTCGTTACGACAACCTCGCCGGGCTTTACACCAAGCAGCCGCTACCCGGCGTCGGCGCGTCGCTCGGCATCGATCGGCTGTTGGCCGGCCTCGAGGAACTCGGTCGGCTCGATCATGTCGAGACGCCAGCCGATGTCTTCCTCGCCTATTTCGATGAGAAGCACCTGGCCGACTATCTGAAAGTGGCGGCGGCGTTGCGGCAGGCCGGCATCGCCGTCGAGTTTTTCCCCGAGCCCAAGAAGCTCGGTCAGCAGCTCAAGGGAGCCGCCAAGAAAGGCTTCCCGGCAGCCCTCATCATCGGCAGCGATGAGTTTGTGGCTGGCACGGCTCAGCTCAAGCACCTCGCCACCCAGCAGAGCACCACGATCGAGTGGGGCGGCGACACGGCAGCGCTCGTGGCGGCGGTGCGGCAGGCCCTTGGGCCGTCGGTTGGCGGTTAGAAAAAGGCATCAAAAAACACCGTCATGAACCGCATTGTCCGTTGCCTCGGCAGCGAAGCTGGGCTTTTCGTCGGCGTCTTCTCCGCCGCACTGTTCTTTGCATGTGGCAAGGCCTGGCTGGCTGACCTGGGCAATCCCTGGTGGGCAGCCGGTCTCTTCTGTTGGCTGTTTACCGTCATTCTCTGGCTTGCCTTCGGTGTTGTCCGCCATGCCGATGCTCTTGCCGAGCGTCTCGGTGAGCCCTATGGCACGGTCATCCTCACGCTAGCCGTCATCGGCATCGAGGTGGCGATGATCGCCGCCGTGAGCCTCTCCGGAAAGGCGCATCCCGGTCTCGCCCGCGACACGATGTTCTCGGTCGTGATGATCGTGCTCACCGGCATGCTCGGGGGAACCCTCTTGGCGGGTGGGCTGCGGCACCACCGCCAGGAATACAACCTCTCCGGTGCCAACGCCTATCTCGCCGTGCTCGTGCCGCTGGCTGTACTCACCCTGATCGTGCCACGGTTTACGACCTCGGCACCCGGAGGCAATGTCTCGCTGCTTCAGGCGGTGTTCCTGCTGGTCACCTCCGCTGGGCTCTATCTCACGTTCCTCCTCGTGCAAACGGGAAGCCAGGCGACGTTCTTCCTGGCTCCGGAAACGGACCACGGCCATCATCATGGAGAACCACCCTACGCCACACTGACACACGCAATCCTGTTGGTGGCGATGATGGCGCCCATCGTGCTGCTGGCAAAAAACCTTGGCAAACTCGTCGATCACGGTGTTGATTCGCTCGGTGCGCCGCCGGCCCTGGGTGGCTTCCTGGTGGCGGTGCTGGTCCTGGCTCCGGAGGGCGTCAGCGCCCTGCGGGCAGCTCTCGACAACCGCTTGCAACGAACAATCAACATCCTGCTCGGATCGGCCACGAGCACCATCGGCATGACTGTTCCGGTGATACTGGCGATCGGCCTGTTCTCCGGACGGAGCTTCGAACTGGGGCTCGAGCCAGTCGACATTGTGATGCTGACCCTGACGCTCATCACCAGTGTCATCACGCTGGCCACCGGTCGGACAACACTGCTCCAAGGTGTCGTGCACCTGATCATTTTCGCCGCCTACGTCATGCTCATCTTTGATCGATGACCTCGTCGATCAGTTCAGCGAATGATGACGTGCAACCGGGCAGCATCACGCGACCGGCGTGTGGCTTTTTTCGAGGGTCGCGATCATGTCAGCGACCGCCGCTGCGGAGGCCGGCCGGTCCGCTTTGTCGTGGGCGATGAGCCGCATGACGAGGTCACTCACCGCCTCCGGCACATCAGGGGAGATCGTACGCACCGGCCCGGCCCCACCGCGGGCGATGGCCATGAGGGTTTTCACCAACGACTCGCCCTCGAACGGCAGTTGACCGCTCAGCATTTCATAGAGAATGACGCCGAGGCTGAAAATGTCGCTTTGGGCATCGATCGTCTGTTCGTTCACCCGCTCCGGCGACATGTAGGCCGGCGTGCCGACAATCGAGCCGTCGGTGGTGAGTTTTGTGCCACTGTCGGCGGCATCGAGCGCCAGGCCGAAGTCGATGATTTTCACTCGGCGTTCCGACCCCTCGAGGAAGATATTCCCCGGCTTGATGTCGCGGTGGATGAGGTTGCGGGCATGGGCGGCCGCCAGGCCCGTGGCGATCTCGCGGGCGATCCGCAGCGACTCCAGGAGCGGCACGCGGCCGACCCCTTCGCGGTATTCCTGCAGGGTGACACCCTGAAGCCGCTGCATGACGATGTAAGGCAGACCGTCATGCTCACCAACCTGGTGGATGGTCACAATATGCGGATGATCGACCGACGCGGTGGCCTGGCTTTCCTTCAGAAATCGCTGTCGGGCCGAATGATTGCCGGCGCGGTGGGCATGCATCACCTTGATCGCGACGTCTCGCTGCAGCTGTGCGTCCCGTCCGAGATAGACCCTGCCCATCCCACCGCGGCCGATGTCGCCCACGATCGCATAGGCGCCGATCCGATCCGGCAGAACGCCCTCCGCCCACGCGGACGTGGGATCGCTGCGCATGGCAGCTGGTGACGACAGAGACGCCTGAAACTCCATCGTTTCGTTCAGCGGCGAACTCCGCTCGTGGGTGTCTCGGTCGCCGCGAGCGACCACGAGTGTGCAAAACGGAGCCCCCTGATGCATGCACGAGGTCTCCTCGATCGAGAGCTCCTCGCCGTAATACCTGGCGATCCCACTGATGATCCCGCGGGCGAGCCCACAGAGTTTCCGCTCCGAACTATACAGTAGCGTGAGTTCGTGCGGGGTCTGCCGGACAGTGTCGAGCACGGGCGGACGGGCACCAGGATTGGTGGCCCGCACCATCGCGTGAATGATCGCTTCGGTGTGCTCGATCAGGTCGAGCGCGGTCCAGTCGGGCTCGATGTGTCTGCCGGCCACCTTGATCAGATGGGGGGCGAGAAACTCGCCAAACCGCTCCACGATCGTGGGGAGGGATTCATGAGCCGACTGGGCGATCGAGTCGAGCAGATGAACCGCGTCGGCATCGGGATAGACGCCCGAGGGGAGGTATTTCCCGTGGCTCGTCGTCACGGTCGACCGCAGTTTCGACCACGACGTGGCTCCCGCGGCGGCCGAGTCGGCAAACTTCTGGATGTAGAAAAAAATCAGGCCGTGCATGGCAAAGATTGTGGGTGAGGGCTGAGTTCCCCGGCAAACCCCTCCCCGCTAAGGCTAGCACGTTGCCTCGGACAAGCAAACGTCATGGCAAGCCGCCGGCTCGGCACGTGCGCTCGCGGTAGATCGCCAGCCCGTGAGCAGCGTGGTAGAGCGCACCGCATTCGACGTCGATGTCGGCTGTCTGCTCCAGAAGCGTCACGAGGCGGTCGGCCGCCCGTGTCACCCACGGCTCGGCCAGTCGCTCGTCATCAAGAGCCATCACCACCACTTCGAATACATGGCCGGTAGCGCTGAGCGTCGAGAACACGTCGGTCGATGTTCCCGGCCGTTCGAATGAATGCGTGGAAAAACTCCCGTCCGCCTGCTGGAATCGCCGGGCACGGTCGACGCAGTCGTCGATCACGTCGGCCGCCTCGCCCCACGGGCCGTCGAGCTCTTCCCAGCGAGTGCCCGTGGCCGCCATGTGCTGCTTGATCGCCGTGATGAGGCCGTAGAGCCGATGGGCGCCGTTGCAGGCGCTGGAGAAGATGTCGGCCGCCGCCTCCATCGCGACCACCCGACCGATCGTCCATGTCTGGCCGTCGCGGGACGTCCAATGGGCGTCGTGAGGCAGGTAGGTCGAGAGGGCCATCAGGGTCCAGGTCGCCTCCTGACCCGGGGTGATGTCGGCCTGGGCCTGCGCGAGAAGATCGGCAACCCTGAACTCGCGGCCGGCGACGATGAGCTTCGTGTCGAGCGGCACTCCCCCCTTTCCACACGGCGCGAGGCCGCACTGCGAGAGATAGCCGAGCCACTGGTCGGGATGGCCCTGGGCCATCGTGCTGCCCCCTTCGACGATCGCCCGTACTCCGGGTTGCGAGGGCCGCAGCACCCATCCGGTCACCTGGCCACCGGCCATCAGATAATCGAGGGCCGACGATACCGTGCCGTCGTGCTCGAGCGGGAAGTCGCGGCCGAAGGCGAGGATGCCGTGAACCACCTGCCAGGCACCATGGACCGACGCATCGAGCCGGCGGCCGTCGCGGGCGTGGGCAAGGACGGCTTCGATTCGGCGGCAGAGGCTGGCCTGATCGACCTCACCCTTCGCGGCAGGCTCGGCTTCGATCATGAGCGCCGGCACGGCGGGTCGGCCGCATCCGGCGGCGGTGACTGCCACGGCGATCAGGCAGCCGAGCGATTCCGGCCCCAAGCGGCTCACCAGAGCGCGAACCAGCGTCAGCAAAAATACGTAGAAATGGGCCATGGATTCATCTGCGACCGAACTGGAAGACATGCCTAGAATACTTTCAGTTCCGGGTCGGTTCTCCAAGGAAATTCGGATATCCATTCAGACTGGCGTCTTCGCTTGCGGTCCGGGCTTCCCGGGAGCATGACGTGACCCAGTTATTCAGGTGCCAAACAAGCAAGGAGTGAGTTCAAGATGCCGCCGATTTTCTTCGACCCTGTCCTGATGATGGTGACTGCCCCGGCCGTGCTTTTGGCGATGTGGGCGCAGTGGCGGGTGCATTCGTCGTTTACGGCGGCTTCTCGCGAACCGGCGCCTCTCACTGGGGCCGCCGCGGCCCGTCACATCCTCGATTCGGCAGGGGCGACCGACGTCAGCATCGAGATGACACACGGCACTCTCTCCGATCATTACGACCCGCGGGCGAAGGTGCTCCGGCTGTCGGAAGCGGTCTACGGAGCCCGCTCGTTGGCGGCGGTGGGGATTGCTGCCCATGAAGCCGGCCATGCCCTCCAGGACGCGCAGCGGTATCCGCTGATGAGTCTCCGCAATGCCGCGGTGGGCGTGGCCAACTTTGGCAGCGGCTTGGGCGTGATGAT
>JBIKNV010000202.1:0-5454 GCA_044358475.1 Pirellulales bacterium
CGGCGTGTGGCGGTTTCACGAAATGCTGCCCTTCGCCCCCCGTGAGAGCGTGGTGACGATCGGTGAGGGGCAGACGCTGCTCTCGGCCTCCGACGGCGTCGGCGCCTACATCGGTATGAAGCCGGGCCGCCTCTTCCTGGAGTATGAGGGCCTCAATCCCTCGGGCTCATTCAAGGACAACGGCATGTCGGCAGCCTTCACGCATGCCCGCATGATCGGGGCCCGTCGGGCGGCCTGCGCCTCCACTGGCAACACCAGCGCCTCGCTGGCCGTCTACTGCGCCGTCACGCGACTCATGCGGGGTATTATTTTCATCGGGTCCGGAAAAATCTCCTACGGTAAGCTGTCGCAGGCGCTCGACTACGGCGCCCTCACGATCCAGATTGCGGGCGACTTCGACGACGCGATGGCCCGCGTCAAGGAGGTCTCCGGCAAGCTCGGCATCTACCTCGTCAACAGTGTGAATCCGTTTCGGCTCGAAGGCCAGAAGACGATCATGTATCGGGTGCTCGAGTCGCTCGGCTGGGAAGTCCCCGACTGGATCGTGGTGCCCGGCGGCAACCTCGGCAACTCGAGCGCCTTCGGCAAGGCGTTCGCCGAAATGCGCAAAGTCGGTCTGATCGACCGCGTGCCGCGACTGGCCGTGATCAACGCCGCCGGTGCCAACACGCTCTACGAACTTTACCACAACCGCGGCCTCCGCTGGGAAGGCGGCCGGGCAGATCTCGCTCCGGCCTGTCACTACTACGACGAACTCGACCGAGATCACAAGAGAGCCGACACGATTGCCAGCGCGATCGAGATCAACCGGCCCGTAAACCTCAACAAGTGTCTGCGGGCGCTCGAAGTGTGTGATGGCGTGGTGCGGCAGGTGAGCGAACAGGAGATTCTCGATGCCAAGGCCCAGGTGGGGGCCGGCGGCCTCGGCTGCGAGCCGGCCAGCGCCGCGAGCGTCGCGGGAGCGAAGCAACTCGTGGCGGAGGGCGTGATCGGCCGCGACGAGCGGGTGGTCTGCATCCTGACGGGCCACCAGCTCAAGGATCCGACCGCCACGGTCGCCTACCACACCACGGATCAAAAGCTCTTCAACGACGTGCTCGGCAGCCGCGGCGTGAGCCGGGCAAGTTTTGCCAATCGGGCTGTGAGCGTGGGCAACCGTGTCGACGAAATCGTGCAGGCCATCGACCTCTATGGGTAAGAACCATCGTCTCGTCGTCCATGGTGCCGCCGGTCGGATGGGGCAGCGGATCGTCGCTTGTGCCGCCACGGATACCGTCCCCTGGGAGCTCGTCGCCGCGATCGAGCGAACCGGCCATCCCAAGCTCGGCGCCGACGCCGGTGCACTCGCCGGTATCGGTGAGGCGGGCGTGGCCATCAGCGACGCCTGGTCGTGCCCTGCCGATGTAGTGATCGACTTTTCACTGCCTGAGGCGGTACCGGGCATCGTGCGGAAATGCCTCGAGGCCGGGGTGCCGTTGGTGGTGGCGACGACGGGCTTCGACGATGCGGTGCGGGCCACGATCGCTGCGGCTGCCAAGACGATTCCGGTGCTGCAGGCCCCGAGCATGAGCCTGGCGGTCAATATCGCGATGGACCTGGTGGGCCGCGCCGGCATGCTGCTGAAGCGGGTCGGCACGCGAGCCGACGTGGAGATCATCGAATGCCATCACCGGCACAAGGAAGACTCGCCGAGCGGCACGGCGCTCAAGTTTGGGGCGATCGTGCAGGATGCCATGGGGCAGACACGCGCAGCACACGGCCGGGAAGGCCGCCCTGGCGCTCGTCCTGCCGATGAGATCGGCTACCATGCCGTGCGTGCGGGCGACAATCCTGGAGAGCACACGATTCTTTTCGGGCTCGACGGCGAGTCGCTCTCCGTGAACGTGCGGGCAACGAATCGCGATTGCTACGCCAAGGGCGCCCTGGCAGCGGCGGCATTCTTGGTCGGCAAGCCGGTCGGCCTCTACTCGATGCGAGACGTCCTCGGGCTGGCGTAGGATGGGCTTCAGCGCGGTGACACCGGTCCGGCTCAATCAATCGGATTGATGAGTCGATCGAACCCGGCGCTCCGAAAATCAGCGGTGTTCCGGGTGTGGAATTCGCTCACGCCGTTGCTTCGCAGCGTGACGGCAAGCACGAGGTCGTATGTCCGACGACGCGGGAACGTGGGTTTGGACAATTCAGCGTGGATCATCGGCCACGTTCGCAGCTCGTGGCAACAGAACGAAAAGCCCGACTCTTCCCGGAGGAAGGCCACCCGTCGTGCTGCCTCAGTCGCCGAAAGAGGCGTGTTAAAGACGCCCGGGTGTCGCAGGCCAGCATATAACTCGAAAAGAACCTGATCGGCGAGGATCCATTCATCCGGCGACTGCAGGGCGTCGTTTACGAGTTTGATCGCACCTGCATGCTCGCGGCAATCCTCGTCAGCGGCATACAGAAGAATGTTGGTGTCGAGGCTTTTCATCTCATCGCTTCCGCCGACGGGCGGGCCGGTCCGCGTTTGCGGTCGCCGGGCGGTCGTCGGCGTCGAAGCCGTGGAGCACGTCCCTCAACTGCCCGGCCTCGACGAGTACCCCACCGCCGCGAAAGGTGGGAAATCGAGTCGGCTGCTTTGGCGGCAGTGCAGGAACCTGCTCAAGCAGGCGATCAACGGCCCGGCGTACCAATTCGCTGACCGGACGGTCCTGCTGACGGGCGACCGTTCGCAGCCTCTCCATGACCGGATCCGGAAACAGAATCTGAATCTTCTTCATGGATCCATGCTATAGACATGCTTAAGGGGCGTCAAGCGGTCGCGAGCACGGTTGCCTGCTCACTTCCGCTCAAATTCATAGGCGCCGCCGGATTCTTGGGCCGGCCGGTCCGACTGAAGATACTGCTTCGAGACGTTTGAATCTTTGAGATACGCATCCCAGAAATGCGTGCTCAAGGCCATCACCACAGTGGTGACGTCGGCACTTCGGGCGCCGAGGCGGCCACCAAACGAAAAGTGGTTCGCGCCCTCGATCACGACGAGGTATTTGTCGCCCGGTGGGCTGTGCTGATAGGGCTCTTTCTTCCAACCCACTCCTTGCCCTCCCACCCCTCGATCCCTGGACCCGGTGATCGTCATCATGGGCAGCGCAAGCGCGGCCCAACTCGTGTCGGTGAGTCCCTGCTGGCCGGCTCCCTGCCCGGATATCGGCAGAATGCACGTCACCCGCTCGTCGCGGAAACTCCTACTCTTGTCGCCGCCGAGATCCACCGTGACCCCACCGATCAGCATGGCGGTGTAGGCGCCGAATGAGTGACCCCCGACGCCGATCCGCTTCTCATCGACGCGGCCTTGAAGCGCAGGAACCGCTTCCGGAAGCGTGTCGAGACAATCGATCACCAAGACAATATCGGCGACCCGGTCGGCGATCTTCGCGGGATCGCTCAGCCCCTGGAGCAACCTCCCCGGCCTCGCTCGTTGCGGCCCTTCCTGATCCGTGGCGTCGGCATCAATCGACCGCCGCCCCAGGCCGTCGGCGTGGCTCGGATGGATGACGACGTACCCGTGGGAGGCCCAGTGTTGCCCGACCTCTGCGAATGCATCCTTGTTCGCCCCGAACCCATGCGAGAACACGATCACGGGATGCGGGCCGCCGGCGGCGGGAAAGTGCACCTTGTAGGGAATGCTTTTCTGTCGAGCCGCGTCTTGGAATGCCAAGTCGTCGGCGACGTCGACCGCATGCCGGGGCGGGACCACGGCCTCAGCAAGCAACCCTGGCCTCGCCTCGATGAGTTCGTCCGCCAGAACCGGGCAGACAGCCAATGCGGCAAGAACCGCGAACACGACACGACTGTGCACAGCGATACCCTCACTACGGATGGAGGATGAGAAATTTTTACGACCCTTTGATGAACGGATGGGCGGGGAAGAAGTTTCTGGCCGAGAGCCGGGCAAAGAGCACCCGGCGCAGACCGGCCCTCAACCGCCCTTGCCTGGTCATGCGGGACGTGATGTCGGCCGTCTCCGCAGCACCCACCAGCCGGCCAGCAGTTGGGCCAGCAGGGCGAGCAGGCCGGCGCGGGGATGCCCCGACACGGCATACAGGGCTCCGAAGGCGAGGCTTGCCACGAAGCCCGCGAGCTTCGTCCCCACTTGGAGCAGTCCAAAGGTCGCGCCGTAGTTGCCACGCGGAGCCATCTCGGCCACCGTGGCCCGCACCACGCTCTGCACGCCACCGAGCACGAGCGCCAAGAGCACGGCCAGGCCGTAGAGCTGCGTTGGCGAATGCACGAACCAGGCCAGCACGAGCACGGCGGCCCAGCCCGCGAGACAGAGCAGGAGCGCGCCCCGTCGGCTCCAGCGGGCCGACAGCCAGCCCATCAGCAGGGCGCCGGGCAGCGCGACGAACTGCACGAGCAACACCAGCCGCACGACCGCCGGCGGCTCCATCCGGAATTCCTCGATGGCCACGCTCGAGAATTGCGAGATCGCAGTCTGCACCGCCCCCAGCACGAGCACGGCGCCGGCGAGCACGGTTGCGAGAGGGCGACCGTCGGTGCCGGCCACAAGGGATCGGGCGAAGGCGAGCAGTTCGCCGGTCGATGTCGCCGCGTGCTCGGCCGATCGGCCATCACCCATCCGCACGAATATCGCCGGCACGGAGAAGAGGAGCCACCAGGCTCCCGTGATTGCGAAACTCACGCGAAGGCTGCCGGACGCCGAGAGCCCGAGCGAGTCTCGCGCCGCGACGACGGCCGTGGCAAGCAGCAGGGCCACCGCGCCACCGGCATAGCCTCCGGCAAATCCCGCGGCCGAGAGCCGATCGGCTGCCGCGCCATGGGCCAGTCGCGGGAGCAGGCTGCCGGCGAAGATCGCCCCCATGTCGAAGCCGACGCCGGCGATCACGATGCTCGCGGCCACGGCCAGCCGCCATTCCGGCGGCACGGCGGCGAGGGCGAGGCAGGCTCCGCTTCCCACGAAGACGGCGGCCAAGAGCGCCTTCTGGTGGGCGTGGGCCCGATCGGCCCAGGCCGAAAGCCACGGGGCGGCGACGGCCGACGCGAGCATCGTGGCGGCGATGACCCAGGCCCATACCACGCCCCCCGCCACGCCCCACGCGTTGTCGGCGAAGACAATTTTCTCGACGTAGGTCACGACGAGCGTGATCAGGATCGTGGAGAAGGCGCTGGCCGCCCAATCAAGCAGGATCCAGGCCAGCGGGGCGGGCCGCAGGAGCGAATTCGAGTGGTGACTGGAGGCCATTCAACTATCCAGTCTGGTACACCAGGAACGAGTAGCGTCAGAGCAGTTCGCTGGCGAGGTCGGCGAGGGCGGAGCGTTCGCCTTTTTCCAGTGTGACGTGGGCGTAGAGCGACTGGCCCATCATCCGGTTGATCAGGTAGCTCAGGCCGTTGGAAAGTCCGTCGAGATAGGGCTGGTCAATCTGGGCGATGTCACCGGTGAAGACGATCTTCGTGCCC